>QNYF01000151.1 GCA_003978695.1 Desulfobulbus sp.
GCCAGAAAATTGGCAGTAAACAGGAAGTAATAATAAATCTTCGTACTGGAGAAAAAACAACAATTAATAACGGCATAGTGGAATTGGTGAAGTTAGAAACAATAGAAGAGCAGGTTCGGGCGAGTCTGTTTTCCGTACCCGACTTCAACCTGCCAATCCTCAAAAGGATAATGGCTGAGAATAAAGCAGAACGGCGAAAGGTGGTGACGGTAGAGGTTGGGAGCGTGCCACCTACTGCAAAAGCTGCCTTGGCACCTCAAGCAAATGCACCTCGTATGAAACCTCTTGCAACGGGACCTATTGTGAAATCGGCCGTTGTCGGTGAAAAAAAGGAGCAATGAAAATGCCTCCCCCTCCTGGCCATCGGCATACTCATGAACATCCGGATGCGCAGGTTTCAAACCAAGTAGATTTTTTTGTGTTGATAGTGGTTTGGTAGCTCAATTATCAACGATACATTGGGTTATTTGATTTCTGTGTCGGCTCCTGTCGTATTCTTTCCAGCTGTTGCACAAGATCATTGATTTCTTCCTGCCAGTAGAGCTCCGTGCCCCAGTCCGGGTTGTTACGGGTAAAACCGGGGTCAACTGACTGGTGGGCGCACCAAGCCGCGTAATGGATGTAGCGCATGGCACGCAGCGGCTCTATCAGGCGCAGGGATTTGCGGTCAAAGGGTCGGAAGGTCTGGTATCCTTCGAGGAAAAGCTCAATTTCCGGGAGTGACTCCTGATGATAGGAAGGAAACAGCATCCATACGTCCTGAATGGGCGGACCGTTGATCATATCGTCAAAGTCAATAAGAAAAAATCCCTGATCCGGCCTGTGAATGAGGTTTGCGAAATGACAGTCACCGTGCAGGCGGATGGTTTCGGTGTCGGCAAAAAGGGGAGTGATAAGTTTGAGTAATTCTTCACTTATTTTCCGAAAAGGGTCCCGCAGATGGGCGGGCATAAAGTGAGTGTCTGTCAAAAATTGTACTTGAGCTTTTGTTGTTTGAAGGGGATGAAGAGTTGCCCTGTTATCTGCGCTTTGACCGGCTCCAACCTGGTGCATCCTTCCCAGAAGTCTTCCTATGGCAAGCCATTGGTCATCTGAAAATTCATCAAGAAAGCGCCCGCCCATTTTGGGAAAGATGGAAAAAGTAATATCTTCGTGCTGCGCCTGCGGGGTGTTATTTTTGAGAAGAAGTGGTGCAACCACAGGAATTTCCTGCTGTTGCAGCTCGAGCGTGAACTGATCTGCTTCTTCAATGGCCTTTGTACTCCAGCGTCCCGGCCGGTAGAATTTAATAATCAGCCCGTTGCCGTCTTCTGTTTCAAGCTCAAAGACCCGGTTGA
Organism: Desulfobulbus sp.; assembly: GCA_003978695.1. Taxonomy (GTDB): domain Bacteria; phylum Desulfobacterota; class Desulfobulbia; order Desulfobulbales; family Desulfobulbaceae; genus Desulfobulbus_C. The sequence goes on from QNYF01000151.1 coordinate 1,338, forward strand.
TATAGCTGTTGAGTTGTCTGCAGATGGCCTGGCAGCGGCAGTCAAGCTGCTGCTCGGCAAGTGTCAGAATGATATCTGGAGTGAGCAGAGGAAAGGCCTTTGCGTGCTCTTTGCTATGGTTCATCGGTCATGCTCCTGTAGCTGCCAGAACCAGGTGGCTCAGAGCTTTTATAAACAGCGGTTCATCGTTGAGGCCCCGGGTGGAAACCAGTCGCATGTCAAGATCTTGTGCCTGCCTGTTGTAGAGTATGTCAATCTCGTACAGCGTCTCGATATGGTCGGAAACAAAGGCGATGGGGATCATGAGAATATTTTTGCAACCTTCTCTGGCAAGCGTTTTCAGCATATCCGGGGTAGAAGGCTCCAGCCACTCAACCGGGCCGCTGCGGCTCTGGTAGCAGAGTCTGCCCTTGAGGCCGGTTAAGGCTTCCACGGCTGTTATGGTCTGGTTGATTTCTTCTACATACGGATCACCCTCGTCAATAAATTTTTTGGGAAGGCTGTGGGCGCTGTAGACAATCTCTACCTGGGCATCGGGAGTAAACTGTGCCAGTCCTTCGCGAATACGGGCAACCAGGCAGCTGATATATGACGGCTGGTCTGGCCATGATGAGATTTCAGTAATTGGCAGGTTGCAGCCTTGTTTCTGGTTTTCCTGCCTGAGCTCCACAAGGGAAGAACCGGTTGTGGCCATTGAGTAATGCGGGTAGAGGGGAAGGGCAACGAGTTGGCTTACCCCCGATGCAACCATGTCGGCCAGGACGGCATCTGTCCGGGGTTGCCAGTAGCGCATGCAGGGACGGACAATAAAATCGCCATGGCGGCACAGGGTTTTTTCAAGGGCCTGGGCCTGCAGCGCTGTAATACTGTTGATCGGGGAGCCGCCACCGATTTTTCTGTAATTGGCGATTGAATCCGGAGCGCGTCTCCTGGCGATAAATGCGGCAATGGGCTTTTGCAGCAGGGCCGGCCCGAGGCGGATGATCTGGCGGTCGGAAAACAGGTTGTAGAGAAAGGGCCGGACATCGGCCGTTTTCTCAGGTCCTCCCAGATTAAGGAGCAGTACTCCTATTTTGTTATTTTCGAGTTGTGGCATTATGGAATCTAAATGTACCCGTATACTCAGGTCATCGTCAAGAAAATGCAGACTTGCCCTTGATTTATCTCTAAATGAGTGCGTATAGTATAAGTATGGTCAGGACGTTTTCAATTCTTTTTCCTCAAGTTTTAATCCACAGGCATTCAGCTGTATTCTTTTTCTGCGCAGTTCCAATATGTAACACCATGTATGGCCAGGTGGGTGACGGCTCGAGAGGAAAGGATTGTCCGGTCATCAAGGACGCAGCATGGGGCTGCTTCCGCAGGTAACTCATGGAGGATATGTATGGAATTGAAAGTAGAAGCCAGAAATCTTGACATGCGGAAAAGTTGGCAGGAAAAGATAGAGGAGGAGCGGGAAAAACTCATCCGCCATTATGCCAATTTTGTTCTCCATCTTCGTGTCACCATTGAGGCTACCCCCGGGTACAAGGAAGGGGGGTATGAGGTCCACCTGATTGCATCGGTTCCGCAGGATACCGTGGTCGTCAAGCGATGGGGAGAAAATGTCCGTTCGCTTTTGGTGGAGGCTTTTGATGTCCTTGGCCTGCAGCTTAAAGAAATTGTTCGTAAGAAGCAGGACCATAAAAACGGTAAAAGCGTAAAAAACCAGGGTGCCCTGCTTAACGGCAATGTGTCCGGAACTATAAAAAAAGTGTTTGATGATTATGGTTTTATAACCACCGCGAATAACCAGGATATTTTTTTCCATAGAAACGTTTTGAAAGATATTTCCATGAAAACCCTCGGAGCTGGCGATACTGTAACGTTTGCCATGGAAGAGGGCGACAAGGGGCCTCAGGCAACCTGGGTTAAGGCTGGATAGCAGCTGCAGACCCGTAAACGAGAAAAAGCGCCCCTGCCGAGATTTCGGCAGGGGCTTTTTTGTAGAAGGCAACAGGCGTACGGTGTAAAGTAGAAAGTACTATTCACCACTGAGAAACCCGGTCGTTAAGAACAAATTCAGAAGAAAGGAACAGAACCAATGTCATTTGTCCAGCAGATAGATATAGGCGCGAAGTATCAGGGGCTTGAACCACAGGAGATTTTAGAGAGGATTGCTGCTCGGAAAAAGGAACTTGCCGAGACCCTGTTGATCCTTGGCCATCATTACCAGCAGGATGATGTGTACAGGTTCGCAGATTTAAGCGGTGATTCCCTAAAACTCTCACGGGAGGCTGCTGCAATACAGGATAAAAAATATCTTGTGTTCTGCGGTGTTCATTTTATGGCAGAGGCTGCTGATATTCTGGCAGCGGATCATCAAATGGTTCTGCTGCCTCATCTTGATGCGGGCTGCCCCATGGCAGATATGTCTACCAGAGGGGCTGTTGAGGCCGCATGGCCTGAATTAAGCGAAGCAAGCGGTGTTGCCGGCGAACGGATTATTCCCGTGACCTATGTTAACTCATCAGCTGATGTCAAGGCGTTTGTCGGGGAGAACGGCGGCTCTGTATGTACCTCGTCAAATGCGGAAAAGGTTTTGCAATGGGCGCTTAATGCCGGAGATCTGATCTTTTTCTTTCCTGATCAGCATCTTGGCCGGAATGCGGCCTTTGCTCTTGGCCTGGCAGAGGATGAAGTTGTTCTCTGGAAGCGGGGGGAACCCATGGGCGGATGCAGCAAAGACGACCTTTCCCGTGCAAAAGTTGTGCTTTGGGACGGGTATTGCGAAGTGCACATGCGCAGTTTTCCCGAACATGTCCATTACTGGCGGGCGCAGGATCCTGAAGTTACAGTGATTGTCCATCCAGAGTGTAGAAATGAAGTGGTAAGACTTGCAGATATGTCAGGTTCTACAGAAGGAATTATCTCAGCTGTTGCTGCCGGTAAGCCTGGCAGTCACTGGGTGATCGGTACAGAAATTAATCTGGTAAAACGGCTTGCCGACCAGCATCCGGATAAAACCATTCATTCGCTGACACCCGGATGTTTGTGTCCGACAATGGATGCCATCAAGCCTGTTAATCTGCTCTGGGTGCTAGATAATCTTGCAGCAGGTAACCCCGTGAACCGGGTACAGGTGCCCCCGCAGATCGCAGCCCAGGCTCGCAAATCTCTGGACAGGATGCTTGCAATATGAGTACCTCCCGTGAGGTATATCTTATAGACGGGAGCGCCTATATTTACCGGGCGTACCATGCCATCAGGCCTCTCACCAACACCAGTGGTCTTCCCACCCATGCGGTATATGGCTTTACCACTATCCTGCGCCGTATTCTTCGGGAAAAAAAACCTGAGTATCTTGCTGTGGCCTTCGACACCCGCGGCCCGGTTTTTCGGCATAAGATGTACCCGGAGTATAAAGCAAATCGTCCGCCAATGCCTGATGATCTTGTCCCCCAGATCCCCTATATTCATAAAGTGGTTGATGCCTATAACATTATGAATATGGACCATACAGACCAGGAGGCTGATGATTTAATTGCCTCGTCAACCAGAGTTCTCACCGAACAGGGATGCAGGGTGGTTGTTGTCTCAGGTGATAAGGATCTGCTGCAGCTCGTTTCCGAAAACGTCACCGTGTGGGACCCCATGAGTGACCGGGTTATGGACCAGGCATTTATCAGAAAAAAATACGGGGTCAAAGTGGAGCAGCTGCTGGATTATTTTTCCCTTACCGGAGACAGCGCCGATAATATTCCCGGTGTTCCCGGGGTGGGGCCTAAAACTGCTCAAAAGCTTATCAGCGAACACGGAACTCTTGAAGGTGTTTATGCAGCAGTTGAGCATTTTAAAAAGTCCAAGATGAAAGAACGGCTCATTGATCATAGAAAAGACGCTTTTTTATCCCGTGATCTGATCCGTTTAAATTTTGCCGCAGAGGTTCCCGCTGACCCGGCAGCCTACAGAGTGCAGGAGTCAGACCCTGCTGCCCTGCGGGACTTGTTGACTGAGCTTGAGTTTTTTACGTTGCTTAAATCAGATGTTCCTGCGGCAAAGGTTGACACCAGCTCATTTATGCTCGTGCAGAGCAGGAAGGATCTTGAAAAACTGGCTGGGGAACTTCAAGGGGCAGACCAGCTGGTGGTGGATACAGAAACGACGTCTCTTGACACCCTGGAAGCGGAACTCGTTGGTGTTTCTCTTTGCATTAATGATGACAGAGCCTGGTATGTACCCTGCGGTCATCGTGATGAAGAGGGCAGTTTATTGCCGGGGCAGCTGGAGTTGGCTGACATCTGCGAAGTCATCGGGCCGCTGCTGACTTCAGCGGATTTACCTAAAATCGGTCATAATCTTAAATATGATTATGCGATATTTGCAGCCCCTCAAAATGGCGGTATAGCAATGAACGGGCCCTTATATGATACCATGATCGGGTCCTGGCTGCTTGATCCCGGACGGCGCTCCTATAAGCTTGATGATTTATGCAGAGAACTCGATCTTGAGCTGACACCGTTTTCCAGGGTGGTTGCAGGGGATAAACGCTCTGATGCCTTTTGCCGGGTACCTCTTGAGGCGGCAAAGGATTACAGCTGTGAGGATGTCCATGGCAGTTTTCGTTTATTTACACAACAGAAACCGGCCCTTAAAGAGTTTGGGTTATGGGATTTGTTTGTAACTGTGGAAGGACCGCTTATTGCCGTGCTAGCAAAGATGGAGTCTGCCGGTGTGCTCGTCGATGACGGCGTGCTGGCCCGACTTGCCACTGAATTTGGAGAGCGGCTGGCTGAGCTTGAAACAGCAATTTTTGAGGTGGCAGGACATGAGTTTAATATTAACTCCCCTGCCCAGCTGGCTGTGGTGTTGTTTGAAGAACTTGATCTGCCTAAGGGGCGGAAAACAAAGACGGGTTATTCAACCGATGTCAAGGTACTGGAAAAGCTGGCAGGTAAACACGAGCTCCCTGCGCTTATTTTGCGGTACAGGAACCTTGCCAAGCTGAAATCAACCTATGTCGACAAGCTGCAAACACATATCAGTAAAGTCACCGGCCGGATTCACACCTCGTATAATCAATGCGGTACAGCGACCGGGCGTTTGAGTTCAAGTAAACCCAACCTGCAGAATATTCCGATTCGGACCGAAGAGGGACGGCGCATCCGCTCTGCCTTTGTGGCCGGAAAAGGATGCTCTCTGCTCTCGGCAGATTATTCTCAGATTGATTTACGGGTCATGGCCCATTACAGTCAGGACCCGGCTCTGCTTGAGGCCTTCACAAACGATCAGGATATTCATCAGCAGACAGCAGGTGAAATTTTTCAGGTCTCCCCGTTACTCGTCACTTCTGAAATGCGAAGGGTCGCTAAAACCATTAACTTCGGTATCGTCTACGGTATGTCCAGCTTTGGCCTGGCCGCTCAGCTTGGTATCAGTCGTAAAGAAGCGCAGATGTTTATTGACCGTTATTTTGTCCATTACGCAGGTATAAAGAGTTTTATGACGAGTATTGTTGAAAAAGCCCGGGCAGATGGTTATGTAACCACGCTTCTGGGCAGGCGCAGGCAGCTTCCAGAGATTAATGCCTCAAACCGCACCCGTCGGGAATTTGCCGAACGAACAGCAATTAATACCCCTATTCAGGGAACGGCATCAGACATTATCAAACTTGCCATGCTGCGGGTGGATGCTGAACTCAAAGGGAAACAAACGGCGAAGATGATTTTACAGATTCACGACGAACTTGTTTTGGAAGTACGTGATAATGCTCTTGAGGCCGTGTCAGCCATGGTTTGCTCGGCCATGGAATCTGTAATGAGTCTCGACGTCCCCCTGAAAGTTAATCTTCACGTGAGTCAAAATCTGGGTAAAGAGTAAATACCAGCCCTGTTTTTTCCGGAAAAACGAACTAGCCGTTCATTTTTTTCGGAATTCTAAGTCTCTTGTCCCTGTCAAGATGACAAGTTGTTGACCTATCTCGCCGAGTTCAGGTGTTAAAATTTTTAGCGCATCTTTTGGCGTGTTTATTGCTAGTAAGTGCAGGTATGCCGAGAGAAGAGGAATTCCAATTCACTCCGTTCTGGAAATGAGAGCATTCTGCCCCGGGGCTGCGTGAGACTGCAGCCTGCATGGTAATGCTGGCTGCTTTACCGATTTACTTTGTTTTAGGGTCAATGAAAACAGCTGAAAAGAGTGATAATACAGGAGAGGAACGTCGAACTCACCAGAGGTATCGAGTGAGGGAAGGTGCACTTGCCTTTCTTGGAGCTTTACCGGGGAAGATTACTGACATCAGTATGAGCGGTATGAGTGTTACCTATGTTCCTCTGGAAAAGGTCAAATCAGAGCATCTTAAGATAGATCTGTTTGTTCCCGGTCAGGATTTTTATCTGCCCGGAATTTCCTGTCATCTGATTGCGCACACTGACTGTCCTTCAAACGCTCCCTTTAATGCGGTTCAGGTTAAGCAGATGAGGGTTGAATTCTGTGACCTGACCTTTGAGCAGGAGTCAGGGCTCAAGTTTTTTTTCCAGCACAACACTTTTCCGGTTTCCTGACCTCTACCTGTTTTGTGCTGAGCTGGACCCGCTAAGAATTATCTGTCCTTCATTGGGACAAACTCTCTAAAGACTTCCCCCGTATAAACCTGCCTCGGACGTCCGATTTTTGTGGTCGGATCCTCCTGCTGTTCTTTCCATTGGGCAATCCAGCCCGGTAAGCGGCCAAGAGCAAACATGACTGTAAACATATTGGTGGGAATGCCAATGGCTCTGTAAATAATACCTGAGTAGAAGTCCACGTTGGGAAAAAGATGTCGCTCGATAAAATAGTCATCATTGAGGGCTATTTCTTCAAGCTGGCGGGCAATATCAAGTAATGGATCAGAGATATTCAGCAGACTCAGCAAATCATCACAGGCCTCCTGGATTATTGTTCCTCTGGGATCGTAGGTTTTGTACACCCGGTGGCCAAAGCCGGAGAGTTTGAAGGGGTCGGATTTGTCTTTGGCTTTATCAATGTATTTTTTGAAGTCATTACCATCAGCATGAATCATTTCGAGCATGGCAACAACAGCTTCATTTGCTCCGCCGTGCAGCGGACCCCAAAGAGCATTGATACCTGCTGAAATCGAGGCGTAAAGGTTAACTCCCGCACTCCCGACCAGGCGTACAGTTGAAGTTGAGCAGTTTTGTTCATGATCGGCATGAAGGATAAGCAATTTGTTCACCGCCGCAACAACTTCCGGGCGTACTTCATAAGGGTGAACTGGTTTGTCAAACATCATGTTGAGAAAATTTCCGCAGTAGTTAAGGTCAGGGCGAGGATAGACAAGGGGGTGGCCCAGGCTTTTCTTGTATGAAAAAGCTGCAATGGTCCTGATTTTGGAGATCAGACGTGTCGCTGCCATGTTGATATTTTCCAGAGGATCGTCACTCATTTCCGGGTAGTAATTGCACAGGCTGTTGACCATGACGGATAAAATTGACATGGGCGGAGCATTGGGAGGGAAATGATCAAAGAAATGGATCATATCCTCATGCAAAAGGGCAAACCGTCTCAGCAAATATTTAAAGTCGTCAAATTCAGTCTTATTGGGCAGGTGACCATGGATAAGCAGGTAGGCCACTTCAATGAAAAGGCATTTTTCAGCAAGCTCTTCAATGGCGTAGCCCCGATACCGGAGAATTCCGTCATTGCCGTCAAGATAGGTAATGGCACTGCGGCATGAGCCGGTATTTTTATAGCCGGTATCAAGAGTCATGTAGCCTGTATCCTGCAATAATCTGCTGATATCTATGGCCTTGTCTCCCTCGGTCCCCCTGACGACTGGTAGAGTAAAGTTTTTACCGTCTATGGTGAGGATGGCATTCTTATTATTGTCTTGGCTCATGGTTTCTATGCCTCAGTAGTGTAAGGTGTTGTGTAGCCCGGTTGTTGCGGATGATAATAAGCACAGGTCGGGGTAAACGGGCAGAATCAAAGAAAAAAGATGCGTGGAGATTCCTGTTCGTGTACAATCGAGATTAACATGACTGGCTGTTGCATGAAAAAAACAGGATGTTCGCCCTTGCTGTTACCAGGCCTGTTTCTTAAAATGAGTACATCATTTAACTTTAGTCTGTCATTCTAGTGCATTTTTTTGATAATATCAAGATATATGACTGGTTCGGACTGGCGTCCAAGGGAAAAATGAATGGAAGAACTCAAAAAGCAGCGTCGACATATCCGGGATTTGATGAGGTACGCAGTTCCCGATGAACACATGGAAGCGGCCGGTGATTTGCTGATTCTTTTTCGGGATGATCGTCTTGCTCTCACTGTCCTGGAGGAGTTTTACAGTTTTTTGCCAGAGGCCCGGGAAGACTGGATTAAAGAGTTTCGGGTGGTGGCCAGGAAGAAAGGTGTTGTGTTGCTGGCTGCTGTAACCTCGGATGAGGCATATCTGTACCTGGTTTCCAGTGAAGGTGTAGAGTTTCACGGCAGTCTGTCAGAAGGCTACCTGGATCAGCAGTTATTACGGTTTTTTAAGCTTCCTGATTCGAAATCATTTATAGAATTATCCCGTGATATTACCCGTTTCCCGGTTTACCAGGCCGTCAGGGTTGATCCTGATATCTGTCCGGCCTGTCATGCGGCAACCGGAGAAACTCATGAGCTTGGTTGTCCTGTAGAAATCTGTCCCTGGTGCGGTGGACAACTCATATATTGCAGTTGTCGTTTTGATAAACTGGGTCTGGAAATTCTTGCGAGCGAACAGGATCTGGTTCGTTTTGAAGAACTTCTTGAGCAGCAGGGGAGAATCGCTTACGCCCCCGAACAGAAGCCCGGCTATGCCGATGATGGCCCGGGTATTGAACAACACTAAAGATTGGAGAATAAAAACGAGACGGTAACGGGAAAGAGAGGCAAATCGTCCGCAATAAAAGGAAGCTGGCCGTAGTTGTTGAGTAACTAACCTGGCAGCACCACGACTTTGGCATAACGTGTGGTCTGTAACTGAAGTTACGTTGTTGACTGGCCTTTGAGCATAAAAAAAATCAAGAGTCTAAATATGATCAGGGAATCACAACATATGATGAATGAGGATGGATTTTTTCAAGCCTTTTTTGATCAATCTCCCTGTGCCATGCAGATTTTACGTGCCAATGGAACAGTCCTGAAGATTAACAAAGCCTGGGAAGAGTTTTGGGAACAGTCTTCTGTTGCAGATATCAGTTTTTACAACATCAACAGCGATAAAAAAGCACAGGCCATGGGGATGACCTCGGCTTTTAAACAGGCTCTGGCGGGAATCACTGCCTCTCTTCGTAATATGAAGTATACCCTGGATGCCGACACTGCCGGCACCGGAGGCGTCCGGTTTTTAAATGTCCGGATGCTGCCGCTGGTCAGAGAAGGAAAGGGGGTAGAAGGTGTTGTCTGCATTCTGGAGGATAACAGTAAAAATCGTTTTGTTGAGCTTGAGAAAGAAAAACACCAGAATCGGCTGAAAGAGGAGATTACCCGGAGAACAAAGCAATTTGAGTCATTGTTGCAGTTTTCCGCAGAGATATTAACCATCAATGATCCCACAGAGGTTTTCGAGTTTGTTACTTCCTGGGCTCAAAGCCTTTTTGGACTTGATTATTCCAGCCTTTTACTTCTGGAAAAAAACGGAAAACTCCTTTTGAAGGAAGTCATTGGCTTTTCTCGGTCATTGATTGATACTTTTGAGCTACAGATGGGAGAAGGTCTGGCCGGTCTTGTCGCCCAGACCCAACAGGTCGATGTGACGGAAAACTTTGCAACAGAAACCCGGTTTACTATTCCTGATATTATTGGAGAAAATGGTATCACCTCTGCTCTGGCAGCACCGATGTTGAATAAAGACGGATTGACAGGAGTTCTCGTCGGTCATACAAAGAGCAAAAGAATTTTTTCACAAAGTGAGAGGCTGCTTTATCAAAGTATTGCGAATCAGGCAGCTGTAGCAGTTGATAACGCAATAAGTCAACAGTCCCTTAAACGCTCTGAAAAGCGATTTCGCCATCTTTTTGAGAGTGCGAATGACGCTATTTACCTCATTGATCTGGAAAGTGACAGAATTGTTGACTGTAACAGGAAAGCCCTGGAGCTTGGCGGATACAGTCGGGAAGAGCTGGCGGGGATGGACAAGTATGCGTTATATCCGTCCGGAGAACATGCGGTATTGGATGAGCGGTATAAAA
>QNYF01000152.1 GCA_003978695.1 Desulfobulbus sp.
CTGGCAAGGTGCGCGAAATCATTGCCCGGGCAAGAAGGGCGACATCTCTTCCCTTAACAGCGAAAATACGCCTGGGGGAAGAATTTGACGAGGCCAAACTGCGAAATTTTTGTCTGATGCTGGAAGGTGAGGGAATTGATTTGCTGACGGTGCATGCCAGGTTGCGTAAAGAACCCTTTTGTCGGCGTCCGCACTGGCCATGGGTGGCTAAAGTAAAAAAATGGCTGTCTATACCGGTTATTGCCAACGGTTCAGTGCTTTCTGTGGCAGATGCGGAAAAATGTCTGCAGGTGAGTTGTGCGGATGGTCTGATGATTGGCCGGGGAGCGGCTTACAGCCCCTGGCTGTTTGCAGATATTGCCCGTGAAGTGTATGGCCATGATATCAAGGCGTTGAAAATAAGTCTGCCGGTTATGTATGGCCATTTTCTCATGGCATTGGTTGAGCGATTTGTACCTGCGAGAAGGCTGGGTCGTATGAAAGAATTCACCCATTACTTTGCCGCCAACTATGCCTTTGGTCATAATCTGGCCATGAAGGTGCAGGCAGCTGCGACGGTGCTGGAAGGCTGGCAGCGCGCCATGGATTTTTTTCAGAGAAATGATCTGGAGGGTATACGAGCTGCAGAGGAGGAACTGGCTCAAATAACAGAGGCCATTGTCAGAGCAGAAAATGAATCGTAAGCCATAACTATTCAGGTAAGACAGTGATGGAGCAGACAGCAACAGGATTCAGCCCCGAAGAGGGGGGTTGAAATAACCAAACTTGAGGTAAGGGAAACGGCTGCTGAGGGTATTACGCCAGTTGAGCATGCCCATGGGGGGCTTTTCAGGCACATGCTGAACAACTTTCAGGTAATGTTCAGGATCCATATTCAGGTTACGGAGTTGGATAAGATCAGGCTGGCAGTCGGCAATGAGTTGTTCAAACGCTGAAAATTCATCAGGATCATCAGTAAAGCCTGGCAGGATAAAGTAGTTAAGCGAGACATGCTTGCCTTTATCTTTCATGACAGTGATTGATTTACGCACATCGGTAAATGAAAATCCAGAGGGGCGGTAATAACGATCGTGGCATTCGGGACGGGCGGAATTCATGGAAATCCGGATGGAATCAAGCCCCGCTCCAGCCAGCATATCTACCGCTTCAGGCAGGCTGCCGTTAGTATTGAGATTAATCGTTCCCTTTTCGGTTGTGGTGCGTATACGGTGTATGGCCTGAGCCATGGTTTTTGCCTGCAGTAGCGGTTCCCCTTCACATCCCTGGCCAAAACTGACAACCGGAAGATCTGCGTTCATCAGGTGAGGTATGGCAATTTCTGCGAGTTCTTCAGGGGTTGGAACAAACTGGATTCGATCCTGTGTTGAGGGGCAGCAGCCAGAGGGTTGGAGCGAAATACATCCCACGCAGGAGGCGTTGCAGACGGGTGAGCAAGGCAAAGGAGCTTCCCAGCGGCCTAAAAAATAATTTCTGGCAGCAGGACAACCATAGGTAAGACAGCATTTTCCCAGATGCTGAATCAGCCGATTTTCAGGAAATGCGTCAAGTCTTTTTGTTGTCTTGCGGTTAATGATTGTTTGCTCAAACTGACAGGCATCCTGGCGAATATCCGCATCACTTCTGAAGGCGGCAACCCAGAATTTATCATCCATCCAGCCTACGGCAGTATAGGCAAAAAGGGGCAGGAGCGGGGCATTATTTTCTGACTGAAATGCTGCCGTGTAAACAGCTGTATGCGCAGGTGCCATAAAAGCTGCCACAGCAGAAATTGTCTCACCCGGTTCGTAAGGGTTGCTGTCAAGCAGGGCAGGTTCTCCGGTGGTCTGGTCTATACCTACCGGGAGTCTTCCCGGGAGGACGAACAGTTCACTGCCCTCGGGAAGCTCGATAAGTTCCATGTTACCGGGCAAGGCAAACAGATCTCCGCTGGCTCCGGCCATATCCAGCCCGTCATAATCAAGGATTTCACCCCGGCTGTTGGCAAAGAGCAGGCACGGCGCAGATCGGGGGTGGGCAACAGTATGCATCTGCGGCGATTCTAACGGGGACGAATCATCCCAAGGACAGATTCAATCGCATTATACACATCAAGATCATCACCGAAAATATCCTGAATATGGGGGTGGTCTATCAGGTCTTCAATGATAAATGCTGTAATATACAGGCTGAGGATATTAGGATCGGGAACCAGGGTCCTGATGTTGGCAATTTTCAGACGTACTTCAAATTCGTCCATATCAGAAGGAGCTTTGAGCTGTTGTTCAATGCTTTCCTGGATGGCCGGCACATCATTTGTTTCAATAATGTGCTCATCAATTAACCGCTGAACCAGGCGGACAGATATTTCCTGTGCGTGGTCACGTGCTTTATTGAGTATAAATCGGCGTTCTCTTTCACGTTTGCGGTCAATGGCATCAATTGTTTTATTTGTTGAGTTACTCGGGTTTATGTGGCGTGCCATGGTGGATCTCCTTATCAGATGCGACAGACTGGACGCTTAATGCTTTTCAGCCGGTTCGCTTCGGTACAGTCGTTGAAACCCGGTTATCCGGGATGCGGTTTCTTCGTTCAGGTCAAGGTTATACTTCCTGACGTACTCAGCTGCCATTCGATGGGTGTTGAAAATAGGGATATTGAGTAATAGATTATTGATGGCAAGCTGTAAATACTTATCCTGCTGCTCATAAAAAAGTGTCAATACTTTTGGCAGCAGTTCATAAAAAGAGCGGGAGTCCTCTTTGTACAGCAATGTTGCCGGATCCTCACTCAGGCTGTCTTCCTGGATTGGTCCTTCATAGCCAAATTTCCAGCCTGTTTTACCCTCGTGATACCCTTCCACCCACCAGCCGTCCATGACGCTCAGATTAGGGACGCCGTTTATGGCTGCTTTCATACCGCTTGTCCCGGATGCTTCCAGAGGACGTTTGGGGCTGTTGAGCCAGGTGTGTACGCCGGCAACCATCATTTTGGCAATCTTCATGTCATAGCCGGGGATAAAAACCAGTTTGGCCAGGCCGTTACTTCGTTTATAGAGTTCTTCCTGTTTGTCCAGGATGAGTTTGAGAACAGTTTTTCCCGGCTCATCCTGCGGATGTGCTTTCCCGGCAAAAACGAAATTCACCTTCCAGTTATTCTCAAGCAGAATGTCTGAAAGGGTTGCAATGTTATCAAAGATAAGATCAGCCCGTTTGTAGGTGGAAAAGCGTCTGGCAAAACCGATGGTGAACACGTTTTCAGAAAGTTCAACAACATCGTGGAGATGAGAAAAATAATTGGGCGGGTTAATCCAGGTTTCAATCATCTGGTTGCGATGTGAGATAAGCATGTTGTTGATATAGCGTATCAGGACCTGGTTGTCCTGCTGCCACACAGCTGCCAGCTGTTTGCAAAATCCCTTATCGTGTGTCAGAAGGGCGTGGGTAAAGACACCCGGATCGTCCCGCCATCCTGCAAGAGTCGTGGTGGTGTCAAAGAGCTTTGCCCGACGTTCGCTTATCCAGGTCAGATGGTGCACCCCGTTGGTAATAGCGGTTATTTTTTCAGCAAAATCCGGGAATTGTCTTCTGGTGACATCTCTGTGCAGGCGGCTGACACTGTTAACAGCCCGGTTTACCCGCATGGCCAGAGCTGTAAAATTATACTGGCTGGGTGATTCCTCGTCTGTTGCCAGCAGGTTGAGTATTTGCTGGCAGGTGTCCTGACTGATGCCGGTGTAGAGCGAGCGGTCAAAACGGTCATGTCCGGCCTTAACGGGTGTGTGTATCGTGTAGACGATTTTTTGCGCGACCTTTTGTGCTGCAGCCAGAATGTCAGCGTCGGTCATCTCTACCCGATACGCCGGACCCAGTGTTTTTTCAAGATGACGGAGAATCAGTTGCAGCGTAACAGCTACCCCGTGTTGTTCGTTGAGGTGGATAGTCTGCGCTGTCAGGCCGAGGGCTTGCATGAGCGGCAGGATGGCTGTGCCGAGCATACGCCGCTGGTTGGCTTTCATGATGGCAGATGTGGCATTATAGAGTCGCAGTCCGGCTTCTCTCACCCAGGGGGGTGAGGAGGGAATTGCATAGTCGAGCAGGAATTCCGGCACAAAATAATCCAGTTTTTCTGATACTTCCAGTTTCATCCATACCTGGGCTTTTGCCTCGGTATGGTGATCGTATTCATTGTAAAAAGGGACAGTAATTTCGAGCGGGTGTCCGGGGTTTTCGGGATCTGTGAGCTTGAAGAGTGTTGGTGTGTCTTCAGGTGACCAGCTGGTTGCCTGGTCAATCTGGCCCACTTCAGAATCGACAAACTGGGAAAAGTATCCTTCACGGTAGAGCAGGGAAACAGCAAGTACCGGAATATGAGTATCTGCAAAACTCTTGAGCGTATCTCCTGCAAGAACTCCCAGGCCGCCGCTGTAATTCGGTATTTTTCTGGGGCCTGAAAGGTATTTGGTGAGCAGTTGCTGCAGCTCTTTATCGGAACTCTTCCTGATCTTCTGTTGCTGAAGAATGGTTTTTACCGGATGAAATACATCCGGATCTGCACCGATTTCCATGGATACATAGGCAACTGAATTTCCATCCGGGCTGGTTAATCGATCCCAGACTGAATCAAAAACCTGTTGGGAAACGCCGAAAAAGCTGCCGAATTTACTGGAGCAATGGAATTTTTCAATATTCTTATTATGCTGCGCTTTTTCTGCTGTCACGTTTTATAGCCTTGCCCAACCCTGGGAAAATGCAGTTATCAGGTATTTTTTGTTAACACCATAAAATAGATGGGCTGATATGGTTTTGCAAGGGAATTCCATTTTCCGGAGAAAATTGTTGAATAACTCCCATGGTCGGGTACAATTAATGGTTAAGAATTATTTATCTTTTAACAAAAGGGGAGGCCGGCATGCGTCTATCAACAGGAAAATACCAGCTGTTTTTCTTGGCAGTTGTCTTTTTACTCACAGTGTCCGGGTGTAGCAATAAAACCCCAAAGGTTACCACCGGTGATTCCGATGCCCTTGGACCTGCAGAATCACTTGAAACACAGGTAAGCGAAGACGACAACATTATGGAAGGCAGAACTTCCGGTCCCATGCGTCCTGTCTATTTTGACTTTGATTCCGCGCTGATCCAGGGTGATCAGGTAGAACGTATTGAAGCAAACGGTGATTTTCTTAAGGCAGATGAAGGGGTCAGCATCCGGATTGAAGGTAACTGTGACTCCCGAGGTACCCGGGAATACAACCTGGCACTCGGCGAACGCCGGGCCATGAATGCCAAAAAATATCTGGTGAATTTGGGGGTTGATCCGGGCCGTCTGACCACGGTAAGTTTTGGTGAGGAAAAACTGTTATTATTTGGCCATGATGAACTCTCCTGGGCCCAGAACAGGCGAGACGATTTTGTCATTATAAAATAAACCGGTTTTGGTTTCCTCAGCACCAGGTTGAGTTTGCCTCAGCCCTTACATGCTGAGAAAGATTTTCTACGGCACAGGATTCAAAGGATGTTTTCTTTGAGTTTTTGTGCCGTTATGTTTATATGTAGGCGTTTTGTCTGAAACTGTTGACGGTTTCCGGATAATTCCGGATTTGTAGTTTTGAATAATTATTGTGTAAAAAGGAGTCTGATTGTGAAAACAAGTGTAAAGATGGGCAGTATCGTAGCTGTTGCGGTTTTTTTAATGGCCGCTGTTATATGTGGTTCTCCGGCCTATGCCGCTGATGCCAAGGTTGCGGTGATCAACATTCAAAAAGTACTTGTTGATTCTGAAGCCGGTAAAAAGGCGAAAGCTAAAGTAGAAAAGCGGATGGAGGAACTCAAATCAAGCTTTAAAAAAGATGAAGAGGCTTTGGTCTCCCTGCAAAAAGAGATTGAAAAAAAATCTTCAGCATGGAGTGAAGAAAAAAGAAAGGAAAAAGCCCGTGAATTTCAGAAAAAAAGGCTGAGTCTTGGTGAGAAGCAGGAAGATGCCAACCTGGAAATGAAAAAGATGCAGGAGAAATACCTGACCCCGATAATGAAAAAACTTGAGACCGTGGTCACGGAAGTGGCGAAAGATAAGGGTTACACGGTTGTTCTCCCGCGAAATGGCGTACTCTATTTTGACAAAGCAAACGATATCACAGCGACAACCACAAAAGCGCTGAATGCCAAAATGAAATAGAGGCTCTGGCCTGATGACCCCGCACCAGTTTTTAGCATATATTCCGGCAACAAATTGCGGGGAGTGCGGTTATCCGGCCTGTCTTGCCTTTGCCGTAGCAGTGACCAAGGGTGGAGTGTCCCCGACACTCTGCCCCTATGTGGCTCTTGAGAAACTTCCCGATGATCTGGTTCCTGACCGGGGCGAAACGGGTCTTGGTGCGGTTGAGCGTGGGCAGCAAGAGCGGGACATGGCGCTGGTTGCCCATCTGAAATCCAAGGTCAGAGAGCTGGATTTTCAAAGTCTGGCTGTCCGGCTCGGCGCTGTCTGGCAGGAAAGCTCACCCGATGAATTAATATTTTCCTGCCTTGGCCGTCAGGTCAACCTCAGCAGAGATGATGTTGCCATCAACGGCCAGCAGCTTGTTGACCCCAGAGACCAGATTCTGCTCTATAATTATGTCGCCTTTGGCGGCGGCAGAGTTCCCGATGACAACTGGGTGGGCATGGAAAGTCTGCCCAATTCCATTTCTAAAATTCGTACCCTTGCGACGTATTGTGAACTGCGTCTTGCCGGGCGTTTCAGCGGGCGGGCCGGAGTGTTGGCTGAGTTATGTGAAAAGATCGGCGGCAGGGCAGGGGCTGGCGATCAGAGCGCGGACGTGGGTATGATTATCCCTGTACTCCCCTATGTTCCCCATTATCTGCTCTTCTGGGATGAAGAACCTGAAGATGGGTTTGAGGCGAAAGTTAAAGTTTTGTTTGATCATAATGTCATGGATTTTCTTGATCTGGAATCACTTGTGTTTGCGGCCGAACGCATGGCTGACAGGCTTGCGGAGCTTGACTGCTGATGGCTGCCGAATCGTTACAGGAGGCTGTATCCCGGTTTGCAGATACCAGGATTCTTGTTATCGGCGATGTTATTGTTGACCAGTTTATCTGGGGGGCTGTTTCCCGGATTTCTCCGGAAGCTCCTGTGCCGGTTGTCAATGTCACCCGGGAAGAATTACTTCTTGGCGGAAGTGCCAATGTCCTGCGAAATATAGTCTCCCTTGGCGGCTCCTGCGCTCTGTGCGGAATAATTGGGGATGACAGCATGGGCCAGGAATTTCGTTCTCTTATGGCGGCTGTTGATGCTCCTGTGAATGGACTGGTTCAGAGCCGTCGACCCACGACCTTAAAGACTCGAGTTGTTGCCCAGGGCCAGCAGGTTGTCCGATATGATCGGGAAGAAACCGGGCCACCTTCTGCAAAAACCTTGAGCCGGATGCGGGATTACCTGACAGAGTCTCTTGCAGAATTTGATGCTGTTGTTGTTTCAGATTATGCCAAAGGGGTTATTAACAGCGACTTAATGACGCATCTCCATAAGCTGCTTGCGGCAATCAGGAGTGAAACCGGGCGTCTTCTTCCTTTAATTGTTGATCCTAAGCCTGCAAATCTCAGACGTTTTTCAGGGGCAACTGTTATCACGCCCAATAATCATGAAGCGTCCGTGATCAGCGGGATGGATATTGTTGATGACGAGAGTCTGCTGGAAGCTGCACGGGCAATCCGGCAGAAAATTCATTGTGACGGCGTGCTTATCACCCGGGGTGAGGCCGGAATGGCTCTGCTGGAAGGTGATGAACAGGTTGTTGCCATCCCGACCATGGCAAAGGAGGTCTTTGATGTTACCGGAGCAGGTGATACTGTTGCAGCAACTCTTGCCCTTGGTCTGGCGGCTGATTGCACCATGACCCAGTCTGCTGTTCTTGCCAACCATGCCGCAGGTATTGTGGTGGGTAAGGTCGGCACGGCTTCTGTAAGTCGTGAAGAGTTGTTGTCCGCCCTGGCAGCCGGGTAGATTCCGGCTTGCCTGTGCTCAATATTATTTCAGATACAGTAGAGAATTACCCATGCGACCACGCAGTATGACCGGCTTTGGCCGGGGAGAAGCTGTCCTTGACGAACGAAGCTGGACCGTGGAAATCCGGACGGTGAACCATAGGTTTTTAGACCAGAAGGTGGTCATCCCCCGTGCCTTTACCGGCCTTGAGGAGAGGATTAAAAAAACAGTCGCTGCTCATCAGGATCGGGGCCGGGTGGATATACTCCTTACTCTGCATGGTAAAAGCAGTGGCGGCCCCCTGCTCACGGTAGATATGGAACTGGCCCGTCAGTATCATGCCTGTTTACGTGAGCTTGCCGACGAATTTGGTCTTGGTCCACGTATTCAGCTGACTGAGCTCCTGCAGCAGCGGGAGATTATCTCAATGCAGGAGCAGAGTCCAGACCTGGATAAGGAATGGCCGCTGGTTGAACAGGCCGTTATTTCGGCCCTTGATGAGTGCGCTGCGATGCGTGAGCAGGAAGGGCTGTCACTCAAAAAAGATCTGGGTGAACGTCTGGATACGTTTGCAGCTATTGTCGCAGACATAGAAAAGAATATTCCTGAAGTGGTCAAGCTGCGTCAGCAGGAGCTGGAAAAACGAGTTAACAAACTGCTGGACGGTATGGACATTGATCCTCTGCGCCTTGCCCAGGAAACAGCGGTCATGGCGGATAAGGCCGATGTAACCGAGGAGGTTGTCAGACTGGCCAGCCACATCTCCCAGTTTCGTGATTTTCTGCACAGTGATGAGCCGGTGGGCCGCCGCCTTGATTTTTTGTTGCAGGAATTCCTGCGAGAGGTCAATACTCTGTCTTCAAAGATTTCCAATGCAGCCATTGCCCATCTGGGGGTTGAAATGAAAAACGAAATCGAAAAACTCAGAGAACAGGTGCAAAATATTGAGTAAACTCTGTAGAGAAGTGGAAAAATCATGGACAACAGACTCATAAACATCGGTTTTGGCAATGCCGTCAAAATCAGCCGCATTATTGCCGTGGTCAATCCCGGCTCATCCCCTGTCAGAAAGATTAAAGATGAAGCTCGTCAGAAACATAAGCTCATCGACGTAACAGAAGGCCGCCGCACCCGGGCCATTATCATTTTAGATACAGGGCATCTGGTGCTCTCCTCGGTGCAGCCTGAAACAATCAATCAGCGTCTGGCAGCCCTGGATGAACACCTGCGGGATCCTGCCCGATTGCTGCGTCCTCTGGAGATGGAAGATGACTGAAGGCTTTTTGCTTGTCCTGTCTGCGCCTTCGGGTTGCGGCAAAACAACGATTGTAAAAAAGGTGATGGCAGAGTTGCCCGGACTGGTTTTCTCAGTTTCCCATACCACCCGTAAGCCACGTCCTGGTGAAAAAAACGGTCGGGATTACCATTTTGTCAACAGGGCTGAGTTTTTGGAAATTGCAGATCTTGCTCCGTCCGGTTTTCTCGAATGGGCAAAAGTCCACGGCAACCTTTACGGCACGTCCAGGCAGGATGTTGAGCAGCGACTGGCCAAAGGCTTTGATGTTGTTTTAGATATTGATGTACAGGGAGCAGCCCTTATTCGCGATAATGCTGATTCGGTGAGTGTGTTTATTGCGCCGCCATCGCTGTCTGAGCTGGCCAAACGGTTGCGCGGGCGGGGAACAGAAACCGAAGAGAGCCTGCGGACGCGTCTTGCCGGTGCGGAAAAGGAAATGCAAGAGGCTGGAAATTATACCTATCTCATTGTTAATGACGACCTTGACGAGGCTGTCGAGGCGCTTAAAGCCATTATAATTGCCGAACGATGCCGAAGGCGCAGGGATAAAGATGGTCTTCCGGCAGCAGTCACGAGCTGATAATGGCCGGATCATTTCGAAAAAAAGGGTATCAGCAGAGATCATCAGACCATAACCGGCTGCCCGATGATCTGATCTGGGGCGTAAACAGCGTGACTGAAGCTCTTCTGCACAATCCCAAAGGATTGCGGGAAGTTCTTGTGCAAAAGGGCAAAGCAGGAGCACGCCTGCAGGAAATTATTGATGCGGCCCGGCAGCACAAGGTCCGGGTTCGCTTTGTCGAGCCTGACCGTCTGGGCGTTCCCCGGGGATGCAGGCATCAGGGGGTAGTTGCCCGCCAGAGCGAGGCCGAGTGTGTATCGCTTGCAGAACTGGTTGCGTATGCGACAACGCATGCCGAACGCATCCTGATTCTGGATTCCATTCAGGATCCCCGCAATCTCGGTTCGATTCTTCGCTCCGCACTTGCCGCCGGCTTTGCTTCCGTAATTCTCACCCGTGAACGGAGCGCACCTCTTTCCGGTACAGTTGCCAAAACCTCGGCAGGTGCCATCTCCCGTCTTAAAATCTGTCAGATAGTCAACCTCGCAGACACCCTTAAAGAACTCAAAAAACACGGTTTCTGGATCTATGGAACCGTTGTTGATCCGGGCACTGAATCAATGTATTCCGCAGATTTCAGCGGCAGAATAGGGCTGGTCATTGGAGGTGAAGGCAAGGGCATTCGCCCGCTTGTCAAAAAACAATGTGACCATCTCATAACTATCCCCATGGCTGCTGATTTTGACTCACTCAACGTCTCGGTGGCAGCGGCCCTGGTGATGTTTGAAATCCTGCGGCAGAATCAGTAGAGTTTTCAAGGCGGGTTGCCCCTGCCCGTGGCAAAGAGGGCGATGCCGTTCATCCCTGCCACTGCGTTAAAAACAATGTCCCGGATGTCAAAAACCCGCATGGGCAGCCACCACTGAATGAGTTCATCAACGCTGCCTGCCAGCCAGACCAGCAGGCAGGGAAGAATCCAGTAGCGAAGAAGTTTTCTTTCCGGTGTGTTACTGTTTTCAAAACACCAGCATACAAGCCAGCCGAGCAGGCCATAGGTGATGAAGTGGATGCGCTCTTCAGGAAGAGCCTCAACATTTGCCGCAATCCCGACCAGCAGCACCAGCAAACCAAGACGAACTGCCATTCTTTTTTTACCGGCTTTCTTGAAGCGCCAGAGCAATATTAGCAGGATCGCAACGCTGAAGAGCACGAGTACTGTGATCTGCAATATGCCTGTAGAACGCAGAAATTCCGCCACAGGGCGGACAATCCCGAGTGTTGAATAAATAAGGAGAAGATAGGCCAGGGTTAAGCCTCTGCGTATCAGGAGTTCCGGCATTTTACAGGAGGTGAGGTGCGGAGCAGGACCCATGGCATATTTTCCGGGGCTGGATGATGATCGCTGGCAGAGATGATGAGGCCGGCATTAAAAGGTTCATTTCAAGGCTGAGTGAAATATAGTGCTGATAGCAGAGTCTGCAACCGGCAGGTCACAAGCGAACGTGACGTGGTGTGTTCACCTGTCTGGTCTGAACTTGTCAAAAAGGTGTTCAAGGCCATTTACTTTTATCTCATAGACAATACCAAGAAGTCGGCCCAGCTCACCTGCGGGAAATCCTTTCTGGGAAAACCAGATGACATACGGCTCCGGCAGATCAATCAGCAGTCTGCCCTTATACCTG
>QNYF01000217.1 GCA_003978695.1 Desulfobulbus sp.
ATTTACGAATATGTACAACATATAAAGATGTTACATGAAATTATCGTCTACGGTATCATTGTTTAAATAGGCCATATGAACACGAGTAACAGGAGCCAGGACATTGATATTTTCAATCACCGTATTCATTGTTGCTTCATCCTCACTCGTTATGGTTGCAATAATATTTCCCTCTTCATCACTGCCATATACCTGCACCCCCATTAATTTGATGAGAGCAAGCTCCACTTCTCTTTTATCTGCAGGTGAAACAGTTATGACTACGCCTCCGACGACCATAAAAAGCCTGGTATGAATAAGCATAAATATCTAATAAACAGGAGAATCCAACGGCTATTTATCCATACAGCTTCCCCACAAATTTAATTAAAGCAAAAAGCATTCCATTTATTTTAATCTTTACAAACAGGGAGTTACCTGGTAACAAATCATTTTTGTTACCAAAAGGTATCAATTTGCCTTAAGCCATGTTACCGTTGGGTAACAAATCACACCATTGACTTCCAGGTACTTTTTTGAAACTGCGGATAAAATTCATCATAGCCAACGGTGCTATTCTGTTTCTCTCCTATGGTCTGCTTTTTCTTTACTCATCCAATAAGCAGCACGACCTGATTTATGGACAGGCAAAAGAACAGGCGCGGATGCTGCACAGACAGATCCTCCTGACACGCAAATGGGTAGCAGATCATAACGGTCTTTTTCTCGTGCGCAGTGACGATGCACTCCCCAATCCCTTTCTTGATACGCCGACAATCCAAACATTGGATGGTCAGATATATGTCAAACGCAATCCTGCCATGGTGACGCGGGAGCTCTCAGAGTACGCCTTGAAAGACGGCTGGTGTTCCTTTCGTGTGACCAGTATCAGACCCATTAACCCTGCCAACCGCCCTGATAAATTCGAACGGCAGGGGCTTATCAAGATGCAACAGGACGGTACTAAAGAAATAATTGCCATTGAGAACGCCCCGGGTGGCAGGATTTTACGATATCTTGCACCATTAACCATCGATAAATCCTGTCTTTCCTGTCATGCACGTCAAGGCTACAAATTTGGTGACATCCGTGGCGGGTTGTCTATTGTCATCCCAATACAATGGGCAGACACAATGATTGACGAAAACAACACGTCAATCATCCTCTACAGTCTCTTCTCTATTTTAGTTGTATCAGCAATCCTCTTCTGGCTTTTCTCTACGCTTGTCTCCAGGCCGCTTGCACAACTGACCGCCACCATGGATCAATACCCTGATCATCCTGTCCCCAAACCAGAGCACCACAGGGTAAAGGATGAAATAGACACCATCAGTAACACCTATTATGATTTATGCCGCCGTCTTGACGTCTCGCGTGAAACTTTGGACAAGGCAAAAAAACAGGCTTTTCAAAACGAAAAGATGGCAGCCCTTGGCCTGCTTACTTCAGGTATTGCCCACGAGGTCAATAATCCTCTGGGAGGTTTGCTTAACTGCGTGAAGGCATTACGGGATGATCAGGATAATCCGGAACTACTGGAACGTTATCTCCCCCTTCTGGACAAGGGCTTACGCAGTATTGAGCATACCATGCATCAGTTGCTCAACTTTGGCCGTCATACACCACTTGACCTCAAAAGAATCGATGTTGATCAGATCATAAGGGATTGTTTTGAACTGCTCAATTACAGGATGCAAAGAATTGATCTTCAGCTCGAACTCAACCTTAACTCAACGTACTGTATTGATGTTGAATCCCTCCAGCAAACCATTATCAACATTGGCCTCAATGCCATTCAGGCAATGGGTACTGATGGCGGAGAAATCCGGGTGAAAACCGAAGTAATAAAACAGAGTTTGAAAATTCGCATAGAAGACTCCGGACCAGGCATTCCACCGGAAATACTCGATAAAATTTTTGATCCTTTTTTTACAACCAAAGATGTAGGCATTGGAACAGGACTCGGCCTTGCTGTCAGCTATGCCCAGGTTGAGAAAATGGGTGGAACCTTGATTGCCGGGAGTAAAGTTGGACACGGAGCATCCTTTACAATTACTCTGCCGGCATCTGTAAACTGTGCATTATCAAACAAACCTCAAGCATAATACATCCCATGACCAGAATTCTCCTAGCCGAAGATGATGAAATAATGCGGATCACTGTCCAGGACAGATTGGAACGACAGGGATGGAGTGTTGAAGCGGCAGTCAATGGCCAGGAAGCGCTTAAAAAAATCCAGAACAGTAACTTTCATATCGTTGTTTCAGATATTCGCATGCCCCTGCTTGGAGGAGTTGAACTGCTTGCGGCCGTAAAGGAAATAACACCGTCACCCGATGTCATTATGATGACAGCCTATGGCAGTGTTGACGATGCCATAGGCTGTCTGAAAAAAGGTGCTACCGACTATATACTCAAACCCTTTGATATGGATGACCTGGTCATTCGAATCAACCGCATACTTGCCAACCAGTCTATTAAGGCCCGTTGCGTTTCCCTGGAAGACTGCTGCCGACAGATGCACAGCCCTCTTCTTGGTAAAAGCAGCCGCATGCGCCAGGTTTTTGATCTGATTAAACAGGTTGGGCCTACCCTGGCCACGGTTTTGATAAGCGGAGAATCCGGCACAGGCAAAGAGCTTGCCGCAGAAGCCATTCACCAGGCAAGTACCCGGGCGGATAAACCCTATGTTCGCATTAACTGTGCGGCTATCCCGGAAGGATTAATAGAGTCAGAACTCTTCGGCCATGAACGCGGAGCCTTTACCGGGGCTCATAAACGTAAAACAGGCCGATTTGAAATGGCTGACAGCGGGACCCTTCTGCTTGATGAGATAGGCGAACTGCCGCTTGGTTTGCAGGCAAAACTTCTCCGTGTGCTGCAGGAAAAAGAATGTGAAAGAGTTGGTGGAACGCGAACCATTAAGCTCGATGTGCGTATGCTCTGCTCCACCGCCCGCAACCTGGAAGAAGAGGTAAAAGAAGGCCGATTCCGACAGGACCTGCTCTACAGGCTACAGGTCATACCGCTGACAATGCCGCCCCTCCGGGAACGGGACGAAGACATTTCGCTGCTTGCCTACCATTTCCTCAAGGAGTTCAGTATCAATAAGGGGTCGCCATTGACCCTTGCCCCTCAGACCATGGCTTGCCTGCTCAATTATTCCTTTCCCGGCAATGTCCGCGAACTTCGAAATATTATCGAACGTGTTTCTGTTTTAGCCCCCGGGCCGACGATCCTCCCAGAAGACTTACCAGCGGAACTCCAGAAAAAGCTCACCTTTACAGATGGAGAAATCCCGGTTCCCCTGGGTGAAGCTCTGGCTGAAACAGAGAAACATTGCGTGTTAAATGCCCTTAACGCCACTGAAGGGAATCGAACGCAGGCTGCAGCTCTACTCGGCATCAGCCGCAAAAATCTATGGCAGAAAATGAAGTTATACAGCATTGAAATCTGAATTGTACCTCCTCTTTGCAATACTCTCCTGCATACCCCATAGATAAACCATTGGCATTGGTCTGCTTGACACCTTCGAGTAAATCCCGTAATGTGTTTTCGGCTGAAGATAAAGCATATAACATTGTGAGTTGATGTACCCTTTCACACGTTGTTGCTGCCATGAAAATAAGGATGTATTACTGCTAACCTCTGTTCACGTTTTCTCTATTTTATGTTTGGTATTGGTCTCCCGGAAATGATTGTTATCATGGCCGTAGCTCTGATTGTGGTCGGCCCTGATAAGCTTCCTGAACTTGCCCGTTCTCTGGCGAAAGGTCTCAATGAATTCAAAAAGACCATGAACCAGGTGAAAGAAAATTTAAGCGAGGAGAGTAAAATCATCAGCTCTGTTCAGGAAGATCTGAAAAAAACCACAGGTGCCATAGCTGGCAAACTTCTTGATAATGATCCTCAAATCTGGACCAGGGAAGATGATATCAACGCCGGGGACACCCCGGATGATGATATCATTGAAGTGGACACCATTAATGAAGAACGTCCATGGGAAAAAGATGCCCTTCAGGAACCTGGCAAAGACGCCGCTTCTGAAACGGAATTACCCCCGACAAACGGTGTACGGCAGGAAAACGACACCTCAGACGCCCCATCCCGGGAAGAAGCTCATTCTTCAACACAATGATTGCAGCTCTTGAGCATTTCCGGCCACATCATGAAGAGTTAAGAAAAAGGCTTGTCCGTTCCTTTCTGGCTATTGCTCTTTGTACAGTTGTTTCCTACCTTTTCATAGACCAGATCGCAGCACTCTGCACAAGACCTCTTTTTCTTGCCCACCCGTCACTGAAGACCCTTGTCTATACCAAGCTGACAGAGGCTTTTATCTCCTACATTAAACTCGCCCTGCTCACCGGCATTCTTGTGAGTTCCCCTTATCTGCTCTATCAGGTTTGGATGTTTATCTCACCCGGCCTGCTGGACCATGAAAAAAAAATGGCCCGAAGAATTGTCTTCTGGGCCACAGGGCTTTTTACTGCCGGCGCATTATTTTCTTTCTTTATTGTCCTTCCCAGAACCCTTATGTTCTTCATGAGCTATGCAGGTGATAACCTGCAGCCCATGCCTAAGCTGGGCTTGTATCTGACCTTTGTGGCAAGGATGGTGCTGGCTTTTGCCATTGCCTTTGAGATTCCCTTCCTCATGGTCATGGCCTCATCGGCAGGACTTGTTCAGCCGAACCATTTCCGCAGGAAAAGAACGTATTTTTACATAGCAATTATTGTGCTGTCATTTCTGCTCACGGCTGGAGATGTCACAGCGACAGTGCTGCTCTCCTTTCCCCTGTTTGGTCTGTATGAATCCGGAATTATCACCTGTAGGGTATTTTCGAAAAAGGAAAAGACATGAGTCATTTTTTCCTCCGGTTTCCTGAAGTATATCCCTTAAAAATCATCCGTATAATTGCACAAGAAAAATATTTCCAGTCAGCCAGAGATCCCCTTCTTTACGGATTCTCTCCTCGCTGAAAGAGACAATTCTGCCCCCGACCTGATCAACAAGAGCGGAAATATATTCGGAATTATGGGCAAACCTGCCTGTTGGCTGGATCTGCCAGCGCTTCCGGGGGCTGTGCTCGGTCGAAAATACAAACAGGGCATCAGTTGATGCTGCTTTTTTTACAGTGGAAAACAATGGCTCAAGATCAGCCATGTACATGAGCAGGTCTGCTGCAATAAAGAGATCAAAAAGGGTGTCTTGGCTGTCTAAAAATTGCAAAACATCTGCTGTTTCCAGTTGATCATACACCTTTTTTTCTGCGGCAACAGCCAGCATCTTAGAAGAGAGATCAACACCTGTAAGCTCTTGCGTGGACTGTCGAAAAAGAGTACCGGCAAGTCCGGTTCCGCAGCCAAGGTCAAGTGTTGAAACAAAGGTTTTATCGGGCAGAGCCCCTTTGAGTGCTGCAAACATTAATTCTGGAACCCGGTAGCCGAGTTTTTCGACCAGGCTTTCTTCAAAACCAGTACTGTACTGATCAAATAGATTACGAATATATTCCGGTGATGGGGTCTCATTACCGGTGCCGTTTAATGCGGCAAGCATGTGAGCAGCGCCGGGATGATCAGGCTCAAGGGCAAGTACCTGGCTGTAAAGCGCTTTGGCATGCTTGTTTTTCCCCTGTTTATGACAGAGAAAAGCAAAATTATTATTTGCTGAGAGATGGTCAGGATTGATTTTTAAGAGTTCGGCATAGCATGATGTCGCCTTGTCTATTGCCCCATATTCCTGGTAACAGTTGGCAAGATTAAACAGTATGTCCTCATCAGGCTGTAGAGCAAGAGCGCGTTCATAGGCATGGCAGGCCCCATCAAGCACTCCGCAACCCTTGAGGGCCAGACCAAGATTATACCAGGTGTCTGCATCTGCATCAGATACTTCTGTTACCTTGGTAAAGGCCGCTGCCGCCTCGGAAAACCGCTCTAACTGATAGAGTGCCAACCCCTTATTATAGAGCACAAGATCAGCATCCGGATGAACGGCAAGAATCTGGCTATAAAGCTCTACAGCTTTACCATAATCATCTTCCTCATGGGCTTTTACCGCTTCTCTGTAAACCTCCTGAAGTTTGTCGGGCACAATTACTTCACCGGTAAGACTTCCTGCTTGAGCAGGCAGCATGAAATTCTATGTTTGGGTGATCCATCATCCAGATATTCAATGTTATCTGGCTGCAATAATTTGTTCATTACACAGCCTTCGGGAATATCGAGGCTGAAAAAACGATTCTCGTTCAGGCCGTCAAGTTTGACAAGCTCATCCTGTTCAACAGCATAACTGTGAATGCTGTAGTCTTCACAAAGTGGGCATTGATACACCCGGCCATTGGGGAAGATGAAAAAATTTTCTGAAACTCTCCCTGCACACTGAAAGATATCCTCAGAATCAAGGAAAACCTTGGGAAAAGTCACGTGAATACCTTTTTGCGCAGCTTCCCTTGCCACCCCCGGCACAACATCAAGCCAGTGTTGTGGATCGACCTGCCATTCATCTCCCTTTTCCGGCTTACCGGCTGCTGGTTTACCACGCAACCCAATGACCTGAATAAAGAATCTCTGCACACCGAGTTCTTCGAGCAAGGCAGGCATTTTATGAAGATGATCGATATTGAGGGCTGAAACCGTGTAAATAAGGCTCGTATGAAAACCTTTTGCCACAGCCTTTTTGAGATTTTCTGTACAGGTAGCAAAAACATTATCACCACGGATAGGGTCGTTTACCGCAGGTTCCGGGCCATCCAGACTGAAACTTAAAAAATCAAGCTCCTTGGGTGTAACCTTGTCCAAAAGATCATGGAACAGATACCCATTTGAATCGACAGTTACAGCATAGCGCATAGATTTTGCAGCCCGGATAATCTCGGCAAGGTCCGGATGCATTGTCGGTTCACCACCAAGCAAAATAAGATGTGTTTCCTGCTCTGGTCTGGCAAAAAGCTTAAGCCATTTTTTTACGGTATCCAGAGGCAGCATGTTACTGCCGTGCTGAAGGGGATTAATATAACAGTGTTTGCAGGAGAGGTTGCACCCTGTTAAAAGATGAAAAAAAACATTCCGTTCGCCAGGTTTAAATCCGACAGTGCGTGCCATAAATTCATTGGCCATGGTCATTCCTCAATTGGAGTAGCTCTACTTATTTTCCGTGACTTGTTTTATTGAACTGTTCGACTGTGTACTGTTCAAGCAGGCTATCCTGCCAGTATGAATATTTTTGAAAGAATTGATAAAAAAGAGCAAGACTCTCTTGTCGCAAAATACCTGGCACAAGCTCAACCCGCATCTCTTCATAGAGCGGGGCCACCGCATTAAGTGGCAAAGAGGTTCCGCCTCCCATTATATCTTCATAGGCCCAGACAAACCTGCGAATGCCTGAAAGCAGCATCGTAGCGTAACACATAAGACAGGGTTCCATGGTCGAATATGCGGTAATTCCTTTGCAATCAACTGATGGTTTTTGTGCTAGAAGTCCTCGGAGAGTAACGACCTCCGCATGATCCAACTCATTACCACAATCACCTTCGCTGTTATGACGATGTCCCCGACCAATAATATCACCATCCAGCACAAGGACACAGCCAACAGGAAATTCGCCGTCATCAAGCGCAAGCTGTGCTTCAACAAGCGCCTGGCTCATGAATTTTTTATACTGCTTATCTTGCCCTTCTTGTCGGGTTTGCACGGTATCCGCTCTATAAGGAGGAAAAAGTTTTGCAATGCGCCCAATACGTCTTGCCCTGTATTCACGAATGCCTTGAATTAACCACAGGAAGGGTTGGTGATACAAGAAAAAACAATGAGTGACTACAAGTGCCTTCCCAGTTGCAAAATACTTTTTGCAATGACAATCCCTGTTCGTGGCTGCATCCAGTCATATTTTCGATCGACAAAAGGCAGATAAACAAGCTGGGTGGTAATATTTTCTGCATCCGCACCGGGTAATTTCGGAAAAACACTTTTTCGACTGACAGCCGCTGCAGCAAGAACAAGTTTTAATGCCTGGCGGGCCTCGTTAAACGGTAAAGTAACAGGGTAAAGATTTGGCAGAGTGTGGAGTTCCTGACTTTCGGGCAGAAGCCATTGATTTACTGTTGCCTGACGAGCAGACTGCAGGAAAATTTTCGGACGGAGCTTAAAAGCTGGAATCCAGAAGCTCATAACCCGTTCCCTCCACAACTTTCCTGTCAAAACAGGCTGGTTGGTACGTTCCATAAAATCTGCAAAACTCCATATTTTCATTGAGGGAATATGCGCTGAAATCTTCCAGAAAGCGAGATAAAGACGCGTGTCACTGTCTCCGGGTATTATTTTACACGGAATTCGTTCAAGACCTTTTTTGCCAAGATACCAGGTCGTATCACAGTTACGGCAGCTCAGGACCAGACAATCCCCTTCTCCATCAAGATTCCAGC
This sequence comes from Desulfobulbus sp., assembly GCA_003978695.1. Taxonomy (GTDB): domain Bacteria; phylum Desulfobacterota; class Desulfobulbia; order Desulfobulbales; family Desulfobulbaceae; genus Desulfobulbus_C. Next base: position 8,399 of record QNYF01000217.1, read on the forward strand.
CGCAGCGGGGACAGAGGGTAGCCAGAAAATTGACCTGCCAGCGAGAATTGAATTTTGAACCTTTGAGGGGAAAGGCTCTGGTCTGCTTACAATCGACAAGAGAAGTATCTGTTACCGCATCTACAAGACAGTCATTTTCCCGGAGCATTGGCAAGTAAATATAGCTTATATCCTCACCAATATAGGCACGATGATAAACCTGTTTTCCACCCTTTCCTGTAAGGGCGTTTATACGCGCTGCCTTTTCAAGAATGACAGGAAGCTTACGCGACAGTCGCAGAAATCTGCCCCTGTTGCCATTATTGAGACGAAGAAGATTCATAGCCTGGGGACGAAGCCCAAGAGACGGAGGAAGGCCCGGCATGGGAAAACCCTCCTGCGTCGTGTCTACTACCCTATATGAAATACCGGTATCACTGACCAGGAAAACATTTCCCTTAAAACGAATAAATGGGGCATAGAGTAACGATTCATTGCTGCCAATAGATGAGCCGCCAACTGGCAGGGTGTAACGGAAGGGGCCTTTGGACTGCAAAAAACTCTTAACTCCGCAGTAGGGGCAGGTCAACAATCGGTGGGTAGCATCCAAGGTTATTTTCCCGCCGCATTGAGGGCAGGGTTGTTCAACCTTGATTTCCATTATTCTCGTCTTCTGCGGTTATGATTTATCTGTTACAACTTGTGTCCGCATTGAAGACAAAACAGAGCATCAGGTAAGTTTTCAGTTCTGCAATTTGCACAGACATTTGTAACCTGCTTTTCACTGACTGGCTGACCACATCGGGAACAAAAGCGTGCTCCCGGAGTTAAGTTTTTACCGCAGTTGTTACACTTCAACATGACGACCTGCTGATGACCACATAGAGGGCAAAATCTCGAATCTGCAGGGATAGTGTTTTCACAGTCAGGGCATTGTATAACAGAATTATTTTTTTCTTCTGATTTCCCAGAAGTACCTGCCGCACCTGAAAACAGTCCCGGGATCATCATGCCAAGTCCCAGCCCTACCCCGCTACCGGCCTCTCCACCGGCCTCGGCTGCTTTTTCCATTGCCATGCCAGCCTTCATGCGGACAAACTTATCCATATCCTTGATCACACTGAGCCTGGACCTGTCATCGATGGCTGTTTGAACCTCTTCAGGTGGTGTTATTGACGTTATATAAATTTCATCAAGAGCAAGGCCAAAGCGTGAAAAATCCTTAACCAACCGTTCCTGAAGCTGGTCTGCAAGTTCATCAAACTGTCCGGGAAGATCAAAAAGCGTATCCAGTTGTTCCCCTAAAAAATCATTTAATCTGGAAACAATCACCCTTCGTAAATACTCTTCAACCTGCTCAGTTGAATACTTACCCATGGTACCGGCAAGGGTGTTAATAAACAGGACGGGCTGGACTATCCGTATATTAAAAACACCGTGAGCCCTCAATCGCACCAGTCCGAGTTCCTTATCCCGAAAAGCAACGGGATCACGGGTGCCCCATTTCAGATTGGTAAAGACCTTGAGATTGACAAAATAGACCTCTGCACGCAAAGGACTGGTAAAACCCCAGGGGGCAGAAAGTATCTTGGTAATTATCGGAATGTTGGCTGTTTTTAAGGTATGACGGCCAGGGCCAAAGGCATCACCGGCTTTACCTTTATAAAAAAGGACTGCAGCCTGACTGTCTCGTACAGTGAGTTGTGCACCGAATTTAATATCAGCTGAACCATGCTCGGGAAGACGATGTAACAACTCTTGTCCGGTTTCATCAAACCACTCAAGATTTTCAAGAAGAATCAGGGTTTCAACAGCCATGAAAGAACCTCATGTAAAGAGAAAGAATGTGGGAAATGGTACATTCGCTGTTGTTAGCTCAATACTCATTCAACTGCATTCAGTATACAGGAGAAATCTTTTGACACAAAAAAGAAAATTGTAAAAATGAAAAAATGGCAGAAAGGTATTTCTGTGACAGATGTATGGACGTAACTATTCAGCTGCACCCCATCTCGGAGTCGTGGCTTACCTGCAACAATCAGGCTGCCTCACATAGCGGTGACACCGCTTCGCTGTTATAGTTCGTTGGCCTGCTTGCTACAATATGGGGCACATCTGAATAGTTACAGGCCACACGTTATGCCAAAATCGTGGCGCTGACTGAATAGTTACGTATGGACAAAGAATTACTTGTTCAAAAGAACCAAATCTACGTCTGTGCTGCTCACCTGATCTGTTATCACTACTTTTCCTATGGCTTGCGGGAGCACATAAAAAACCCGTCCACCTACGGTTTTTTTGTCACGCAGTAAATATCGTCTCATGTCGTCACGGTCAAGCTCTGAAGGGATATCAACTGGCAGATCATAGCTTTTGATGAGCTGTCGAATTGCTGCGGATTCCTCGAGTGTCAGACAGCCATTTTTCACTGCAAGGCTGGCTGCCGCACACATACCGATTGCCACTGCAAATCCGTGAATCAGTGTAAAACTGGATGCTGCCTCAACAGCATGACCAATGGTGTGGCCATAATTGAGGATGCGGCGCAGGCCTCCTTCCCGTTCATCTAGTTCAACAACTTCTGCTTTTATCTCACAGCAACGGGCTATAAGGGTTGCGATGGTATTCTTATCAAGAGAAAGTATGGCTTTTCGATGGGTATCAAGAAAAGCAAAAAAATCAGCATCTTGAATTACGCCATATTTAATAACTTCGGCCAGACCTCCCTTGAGTTCCTCTAGAGGTAATGTCTGCAAAACATCTGTATCAATA
>QNYF01000176.1 GCA_003978695.1 Desulfobulbus sp.
AGGTGATATTAATAAAGATATTTCCATGGTAAAAAATGAACTTCATGGAATCTCAGTTTTAGGTTTAAAAGAATCCTGCCTTGCACCAAGCTTATACGGTATCAATAAAAACGGTGCCAGAATTAAGTTTTTTCCTCCTGACCTGAATCTGGACAGGAGAATCCCTTCGATCATTGGAGAGGAAGCGGAGTCTGCCCTTATCGAGATCCCTCCAGCGCTTATTGCTCTTTCTACATGGCCAGGCAAGATTAAAGTCATCGGCCCCGTATCACCACCCCGGAAAATGGCCTGCGCCTGCGCTAAAGATTCACCGAAGCCTAAACATGTCGTTGATGCTTTTTTTGAGGACTTTAAAAAAAGCGGTAGATATCTCAAACTCTTGGGAAAATACTATCTTTCTATTTTCACGTATTATCCTCAACTTTTGAGTGAGGGGAAATTAATACCCTATGTGTTCATGAAAGCTCCAGGGATCCTGGCGATGATCAAAAACACTCTTCGAGAAAAAAATCTGAATCATTGCAGATTTTCTGTACCCATTCAGATACACCATCTCTAATTTATGAAATTTCCTTCTGCCCTCAATACAGATTTCCCAACACGATACACACTTCTGGGCGGTTTTTTTCTGATGATATTCATCATCATTCTTCCGCTGTTCTATTATACAAATAATGCCGCCCTTCAGGCGTCTTCTCTCAACAGATTCCAACTCGAAGTTGCCAATAAGGCAGCCACCCTCGACTATTTTTTGCTTGAGAGAAAATATGACATCCGGGCCCTTGCTGACTCACAGGAAATCAAAACCTATTTCAAGAATCGGGCTATGGGCATGTCTGAGGAATACGGACTCAAAGTCAGCATTTTTTCTATCAGTCAGTCTCTGCAAAAGACGTACCGGGAGAAAACCATTGACAACAAAGCCATTTATTCAAGAATCGACTTCCTGGATGGTGACGGTACGCAGCTACTCCTCGTAACCTCTGCAGTCTCTACTGAATCTCAATCCAGTCAATCTCTTCTGTTAAAGCAAAAGAAAGGAGACCTCTCCGGAGAACCACAAGTCGTTATTGAAGACACGAACAACCAGCATGAAATCGATCTTATTGCACCGTGCATATTGAATAAAGAAATCTGTGGCTGGATCGTGGCCCGATTAGATTCTGAAACATTGTACAACCATTTCCTCTCTCACTCTGCCCGCCGCTCAAGTACAGTCTTCAGCCTGACCCAGTCTGATGGAACTCCTCTGAAGCTCTTTGCCAAAAGTACCCCGGATTCACAATGGCTAAGGAACAAAAAGACCATTTCAACCCTGAATACTCCTGTACGTGTTTCTGTTGACCTTCCCGGTAAATCGTCACTCAAAGTCTTGTTCATGCGGGTACAACTCCTGCCGAATCTGCTCTATCTGTCAGGATATGTGCAACAGAATAAAATCCTGGGCAACATTAATTCCATCGAATTTCTTACCGGTGCTGCCGCTATGGTTTTCATTCTGCTTTTTGGCCTCTTCTGGTCCATTCAAACACGAATGAAGCACCTCCTCCTGAAAACACGACTTGACGAATCAACCATACAAAAAAGAGAGCTGACTAAAAAAAATCTCCAACTGAAAGAAGAAATAACCAAACGGGAGAACGCCGAAAAATCCCTGATAGAAAATGAGAAACGGTATAGAAAACTTTTCGAATCCTCAAGCGATGCTATTGTCATCATGAAAGGGGCAAGAATTATTGCCTGTAACCAGCAAACTGTAGAACTGTTTAAACTCCACCGAGATAAAATCCTTATCCAGAGCCTTTATGATTTCTGTCCTGAAAAACAACCTGACGGCACAAGCTCTAAACGTACCATTTTAAAAAAAATACAGCAGACACTCAAACATCCTCAGCTCTTTGAGTGGACGCTGCAAACAGAGAATACATGGCTAATCGATGCTGAGATTACCATGACCCCTATTATCCTCAAATCAGACACCCTTATCCAAGTGTTGATACGAGATATTACTGAAAAAAAACAGACCCAGGAGATCTTAATCCAGACGGAAAAAATGATGGCTGTGGGAGGGCTGGCGGCTGGAATGGCTCACGAAATCAACAACCCTCTTGGGATTATCCTGCAGGCCTGTCAAAACACAACCAGACGGCTCAGCCCGGATTTGAAAAAAAATCATGAAGCAGCTGCCTCACTCAACCTGGATTTAGAGCTGTTACAAAAATATCTTCAGAAAAGAAAAATATTGACCTACCTGGAATCTATTCATTCAGCGGGGGAGCGGGCAGCTCAAATTGTAAAAAGCATGCTCGATTTTGGCCGCTCAAGCAAAACAACCAATACAGAATTCTGCGATATTAACGCATTACTGGATGAGACTTTGAAAATTGCCGAATCGGATTACAACCTTAAAAAGAAATACGATTTCAAAAAAATAACAATTTCCCGGCAATATGGGGCAATTGAAAAAATCATCTGCGCCAAGACTGAAATCAGCCAGGTCTTCTTAAATATTATAAAAAACGCAGCTCAGGCCATAGGGACAGGGACTTTTTCCGGCAAAACACCTGAAATCACCATTTACACGGCACCCGAACCGGATGGCATAATTATTACAATTTCTGACAATGGGCCGGGTATTTCTCAAAAAATTCAAAAATCAATCTTTGAACCTTTTTTTACAACAAAACCTGCCGGAGAAGGTACCGGGCTGGGACTTTCTGTTTCTTATTTCATCATCACCGCTCATCACAGCGGCCGAATCGAGGTAGACAGCACGCCGGGGCAAGGGACCACCTTCACCATACGACTCCCAATAAATAAAGTCCGCAAAAGCAACTGAACTTCCCCCTGTACACTTACTGGGACCTGGGGAGTTAAACTTGTTGCAGACAAAAAAAGGAGTTTCAGACGACACGTCTGAAACTCCTTGAATATTTATGGGGTGAGCGATGGGACTTGAACCCACGACCTCCGAGGCCACAACCCGGTGCTACCACCAGCTGAGCTACGCTCACCACAAACGTCGACGTTATACCCACTCACGTATGGTTTGGCAAGAAGAAAGTCTGAAATCTATGCTTCTTCGAGCTCCTTCTGACAATGCTTACATACTTTTGCCCGAACCTTGACCAGTTCAGCACAATAAGGGCATTCACGCAGGTAGTGACTGGCCAGGATTGTGCTGATGGCCATTTCAATATCCTGGGCAATATGATTATCACCAAAATCATGGTTCCTGAGCGGCTCTATACACGCCAGATCATTGAGGGGTACCAACAGTTCCGCAGCACGTTTTCGCTCAGACTGGGTAGCGGCATTATCTGTAAGCAAATAGAGTACAGGTTCCAGATCATTTGCCTCAACGCAACCATCGAGTTTGGCAATGGCCTTTTTTTCCTGCTGATACCTGGAATTTTGTTTTTTCAGTGCTTCAACATCAACAATACTGCCGGTAAATGCTCCCTCACCGGCAACCATCATATTGTAGCTTTCTTTGCTGTTGGGAATCTCCATGTGCCGATACGAGCCCACGTGACCGTATGTGTTTTCAACAAAGTCCCAGCCATTAACAAAAAGGGAGCAGTCGTTGTTGAGACAGATAAAAAGAAACTCCGAGCCCCAGCCTAAACCATCACCCACATGCATGGGCGGTGCATGGCATAACGTAAGCTCCTCTTTACAGTGAGGGCAGGTGTGTTTTTCCTTAAGATACGCCAATGCTCGCTCTAACATCGTTTTTCTACTCCTTATATAAAAAATATTCTACGGGGCAAACACTCTCTTTCATCCAACGTACAGTAACCACAAACCTTCTCAAGTCAACAGCCAACAATCAAATCATGCTGCCCAGCACGTCATCAACCGCCTTTGCCTGATCCATTCTGGCAGAAAGAAACTCTGAGGTCAGGTGACTGGAATTACGATCAATCAAAGAGCATAATCTGCCAATATCACCCTTGTCAGCCATGACCATTACCTGTTCCAGATTTTTCGCAAAATCCTGAACAATCTTCCGGCTGTCTCCTGATGTCGCCATGATTTCAGCATATGTACGAGGATTTTGAGAATGCACCCTGGCCATGGCAAGAATTGGATAGAGAGAGGTAAGTGTACAATGACCGGCAATGTCTTCTGCTGTGATACCGTGGGCATCAAGAGTCATGGCCAGGGCGACAGAAAGAGCTGTAGGCAATTTTTGCCCGACCCCCATAAGCAGATCATGTTTTGCCGGCGCATCCTGCAAAATATGAGCGCCATGTTTATACAAAAATGCTTCAAACTCACTGCAATACTTTCCACTGCGGGGAGTGCGTACAACAATGGCGTTTTTATCCTTCATAGTTGCCGCCTGAGGTCCCCAGAGATTATGCACCAGCATAACCTCCACACCTTTACCTGTCGTCTCAAGAGCTGCATTCAGTGTTGTTTCAGATTCTCCGGCCAACAGAATAAGTGCCTTGCCGTCTTTAATCAGATGGCCGTACTTGCTGACAGTACCGGCAGTTGCGGAAATAGGCACACAAATGACCACCACATCAACATCCGCAATCATATCTTCTGGTCTCAGCGTCGTGCTTCGTCCTGTCAGGACAACCCGGTATCCTTCGTGTTCAAGTCGACTCGCAAACCACTTGCTCATATCCCCGGTTCCGATAAAGCCAAACGAATTGATATACTTTGTTCGCATATCAACCCGGGGGAAACTCCCCAGCAATCGAATGGAATTTTTCCTTCCGATTATTTTTTGCTCAATGTGGTCAATGGCTCCACTGACTACGGGATCATCTATATGCCCTTCCGCCTCAATATAAATCTGGAGCTTCTGGGTTTTTATATCCCCTTCTGAGCGCATATCAAGGATATTTATTCCCCGCCTGGAAAACTCACCCAGAATATCCACAAGCATCCCCACCCTGTCATCAAGAGGTCGGGTAATAAATGCGGTTGCATCGTAACCAGTCGTAGGAGCGAGTTCCCGTCCAAGTACCGCATACCTTGTCCGGTTATGAGGTGCCACCTCCCTTTCAATGACGTGCAGGTTATGATCATTGAGCATTTCTTCAGTGCCAATAATGCCATGTCCCACAAGTCCTTGTTCCCGTATGCGTTCGACAGTCTGGTCAATATCGTGAACACTCATCAGGGCAATATCGGGAAATGTGTTGCCGATATACTCTTCGCATTGACGGAACACCGAACGTTTTCCCACCAGCACCTGAAGGTCCTGTGTATGGTCGTCCAGGGTAAAAGTCCCCAGGGAAAGATCTGCCGGTAGAACAATATTATCTATCCAGTATCCTTCTTCAATACTGTCAAACAGACGGAAAAACTTTTTATTTTCACCGACACGGGTATTATAAACAGGAACGACTGCAAGCTGGACTTTTCCAGCAACAAAGCCGTCTATCAAGGCTCGGGTATGAGGATATACCTGCAGTTTGGCATCAGGTGCATATTGAAACGCAGCCTGCCAGGCATGAGATTTTTCAGGTCCTAGAGTCGCAACGGAGATCATATCGTTCGGGTCATTGAAAAATTACAGAAAATAGATACATTTTTTTGATAATAGAATATCTACCATAATTTATAAACCCTAAACAATCGTACCCTTTGTTTAAATCATGATCAGCATAAACTCCCGGGCAGGATCACTTAAATGAACGGTTGCAAACCAACCGTTGAAGAATATATTTCGGCCCTGCGAGCATCAGAGCAATTTGGTCCCCGCATAGTGGACCACCGGACTCTCCCAGCAAGTAGGGCTATTACTGCAGCTGCCGATTTCCTGCCCCCGGAACTCCGGCAGCTACTTAAGGATCTCGGTATCAAGACGTTGTACAGCCATCAGGCCAAAGCAATCAAACAGGTCATGGCAGAAAAAAATATTCTGGTGGCCACACCCACGGCCAGCGGTAAAAGCCTTATCTACAACCTGCCCGTCTTTGCCAGATTACTGGACGATCCCGCAGCAAAAGCCCTTTATATTTTCCCTCTCAAGGCGCTGGCTCAAGACCAACTGGCAACAATAAACACCATGGCGGAGTTGCTTCCGAATCATTTTGCAGCTCAAGGTCGGATTGCGTCGGCTGTGTACGACGGTGACACAACACCCTACATGCGTAAAAAGATACGGGAAAACCTGCCAGGCATTCTTATTACCAACCCGGATATGCTCCACCTCTCCCTGCTCCCGTACCAGGATAACTGGGCGCATTTATTTGCTCACCTTACCCATGTAATTCTTGATGAAGTGCATACATACCGTGGCGTTTTCGGTTCACATATGGCTTGGGTTATCAAGAGGTTACAACGAACATGCAGACTCTATGGCAGTGACCCGACCTTTCTGCTCTCTTCTGCTACCGTTGGCAATCCCCGGGAACTCGGCCGTAACCTGATAGATTCTGAGATGACAGTTATTGATGCATCAGGTGCTCCAAGGCCGGCCCGTCACATTACCCTGCTCAATCCCCTGGATTCAGCTCCAGCCACTGCCTCCATGCTGCTTCAGGCGGCAGTCCATCGCGGCCTGCGAACCATTGTTTACACGCAATCACGTAAGATGGCAGAACTCATCACCATGTGGGCAGAGCGCAGGCTTTCAAACCCTGCTGGTCGTATTGCCTCTTACAGGGCTGGTTTTTTACCGGAAGAGCGACGGAACATTGAGCAACAGCTTGCCGACGGGACACTTCTTGGAGTTATTTCAACTTCAGCCCTTGAGCTGGGAATTGACATCGGTAATCTTGATATCTGCATACTGGCCGGTTATCCCGGTTCCATGATGGCCACCTGGCAGAGATCAGGAAGAGTAGGAAGAGGCCGGCAGGACTCCTTGACTGTACTGATCGCTCATGAAGACGCCCTTGACCAGTATTTCATGCGCCATCCCGATGCCTTTTTTGAACGGGGCGTGGAGCCAGTTGTCATTAATCCGCAAAACCCGGAAATCCTTAAAGCTCATCTGGTCTGCATGGCAGCGGAAGCTCCTTTGGCTCAGGATGATCCATCGTTTCCTGTGGCAGAGTACATTCCGTTTCTTGACGAACTGACCGACACTGGCCAGCTTCTGCAATCTGCTTCGGGAAATACCTGGTTTGCCGCCAGAAAATTTCCCCAGCGACATGTCAATCTCCGGGGCAATGGAACCAGATATACTATTCTTGACAGGCATCGGCATCTTCTTGGTGAAATAGATGGATTTCGGGCCTTGAAAGAGTGCCATGCCGGGGCAGTCTATCTGCATAGGGCCAACAGTTACCTTATTGACAGTCTTGATACCGCAACACATGAAATACTTGCCGGCAAGGCCAAGGTTCCCTATTACACCCGGGTCATGACCAGCAAACAAACCAAAATCATGAACATTGCCGCAACGTCCAGATGTGGTTGTACAAGGGTTCACTTTGGCAGATTACGGGTTACTGAAACAATAACAGGTTATCAGAAAATACTGATCGGCAGCCAAAAGGTTATCGCCAAAATACCGTTGGATCTCCCCCCCCATATCTTTGAGACTGAAGGGTTATGGTTAGAGATTCCCGAATGGATCCGGCAGAAAAGCGAGCACCGTCTTGAGCATTTCATGGGCGGAATCCACGCCCTGGAACATGCACTCATTGGCGTACTCCCTCTTCTGGTTCTCTGTGACCGAACCGATATCGGCGGGATATCTCAACCCTGGCATGATCAGCTTGAAGGAGCCGCAGTCTTTATCTACGACGGCCATGCCGGCGGGGTCGGTTTGACCAGAAAAGGATTTGCAGATATTAATCAACTGCTTGAAGAAACACTGCGAGTAGTTAAAGAGTGCCCCTGCTCGTCAGGGTGTCCATCCTGTGTTCATTCACCAAAATGCGGCTCCGGGAACCGCCCCATTGATAAATCCTCCTGCCTCCACATCCTTGAATGGTTACGAAAACCCACAGAAACAAAGGCTTCTCCCGGGTCTGCCACACACAGGAAAATCCAGAATAATATCTTTACCAAGACTCTTGCCGCCCCTGACCCCAAAACGCCTCTTCCTGAAAATTACGGTGTGTTTGACGTTGAAACACAGTTGTCTGCGCAAGAGGTTGGCGGCTGGCACAGAGCAGATAAAATGCGGATCAGTGTGGCGGTGCTTTACACCTCCCGAGACGATGCTTTTGAAAGCTTTACGGAAGACCGCATCCATCAACTCATTGACCGGCTCTTCGAGTTGAATATTGTTGTTGGATTCAACAACAAACGATTTGACAACAAAGTGTTGTCCGCGTATACCAGACGTCGTCTCTCCACCCTGCCCTCCCTTGATATTCTTGAAGAAATAGCAAACCAGCTTGGTTACAGGCTGAGCCTTGACAGACTGGCAGAACACACTCTGGGAGTAAAAAAAAGCGCAGACGGACTACAGGCGCTCAAGTGGTTTAAACAGGGGCAAATTGAAAAAATTGCCCGCTACTGCACAAAAGATGTACAAATCACCCACGATATTTTTCTGCACGGTCTGCACAACCGCCATCTTTTGTTCAGAAACAAGGCCGGACGGATAGTAAGATTACCTGTTAATTTTGGTAAAACAATAACTGATTTACTGCACCAGGCATAAAAGACACGAACTCTTCAGGAAGGTGGTTCTGCCATTTTTTCGCACCCACCAGAAGAGTTACAAAAACACAAACACACAAAAACTAAAAAGCCGGCCTGCAAGTTGTGCAGGACCGGCTCGTTAAGAACAAATTGACCAAGACAGGAATTAAGGCCAGATCAACTTCTTGTGTATCCAGCCGGTAAGCTGGGGATGAGAAACTTTAATCCAATCCCCTTTTTGCTCAACTTTCTTCATGATGACATCACGAACAACTTTACCCACTTTATCAAATTTTACCCCGGGGCCTGATCGGACATTCCCCTCTTTGACTTTAACAATTACGTAGCGTGTTGAAGAGACCAGATTAGCATAAACCCAGCCCTTATCATTTTCATAATCCCGCACCTTAAGCCACTTCCCTTTTTTAGAAAGAACTTGCAGCGGATACCCCTGGGGCAACTGAAACAAAACCTCATATTTAGTTTCAGGACCGGAGCGAAGATTCACCCCATCTTTATTCACAGAGACAAACTCTGAGGCCATGGCAGCAACCGTAGATCCACAGATCAATGAGGCCACCAGCACTCCCACTCTTACTCTCTGCTGCAGAGTACATTTTTTCATTTCATTCTCCTTATACAAACCTGTTTCGTCTTCATCACTTACGAGATGTAAAATACAATAAAAACTCCTGATTCCCCTTAGCCCCGCAGATAGGAGACGCTACTCCTCCTCGAAAGAGTAGTCCGGCATCACTTGCAAACTGCCTGACCCGATCCATGGCCTCTTCATGCAAACCGCTCTCCCGCACAATACCTCCCGGGCCGACCTTTTCTCTGGGAAGTTCAAACTGTGGTTTTACAAGGGCCATAATGCGAATTTCCTGACCAAAAAGAGGGACAAGCGGTACAATGAGCTGCTGCAGTGAAATAAACGACGCATCGATCACGGCAAAATCCAGAGGATCCGAAATGTGTTCATCGCTCAGATACCGGGCATTGGTCCGCTCCAAAACAACAACACGGTCATTTTGACGCAATTTCCAATCCAGCAGACCGTAACCAACATCAACGCAATATACCTTTTCAGCACCCCGCTGTAAAAGACAGTCTGTGAACCCTCCTGTCGAACATCCAATATCTGCACAAATCCAACCCCGGGGATCAACTCCAAGACCGTTCAAACCACCTTCAAGCTTATCTCCCCCACGGCTGACAAACCGGGGACGCCTTTTTACTGTAAGCTCACATTCAACAGAGATCAGGCTGCCAGCCTTATAATCCGAGCGAGTGCCAACTAAAACCTGTCCCGCCCCAATCAATCTCTTCGCCGCATCAGGATTTTCTGCGAATCCTTGATCCACAAGCAGTAAGTCAAGCCGCTTTTTTTTAGGCACCGTCCCTGTTACAGGTTTTGCAACCGTTTTTTTGCAAGCCCTGCCTCACTGCTAACGGGGTAATCAGCAATCAATTTATTAAAAATGATTTTTGCGGTTTCATGGTCTGTCAACTTTTCAAACGACATCCCCTGTTTAAGCAGGGCTGAGGGTGTGTGTGAGTCCTGAGCATGATTTGATATGACCTTTTGATAGTCCAGAATTGCCAGATCAAATTCACCCTGGTTGTAGAGACATTCTCCCATATAGAACTGGGTCTGCGCAGCAGACGGTCCCTGTGGGTTTCCAGACAACACCTGCTCAAATGTTTCATATGCCTTTTTGAACTGACCGGCCTTGAAACTTGCCATGCCCTGGTCAAAAGGGTCACTTGAAGTATTCGGGGTATCACTCACCGTCTCAACAGGATCCGATGTCGGTTGCTGTTCAACTTGAGAACTGGTTGAAGAGTGGGTTGATGAAGATGTATCACGGACCACGGAACCACTGTTGATGCGGATTTTCTTTCCTGAGGGTTGCACAACCACAAATGACCCGGCAGCCGGAATGGTCGCAGCGGCCGTGATAGTTCTTCTCTTTGCCTCTTCAGCACGTCGAGCAGCCTCTTTTGCCCGCTGTTCCGCAGCACGGACTCTGGCGTTCTGCATTCTTTCCAAGACCCCTGCCATCTGGTCAATCTTTGTTTCAAGTGTTTGAATACGTTGTTCATTATCCACACGCATCTGCTCCACAACGCCCTTCAGACTGGCAAGATCCTGGTTTGTTGTCTCCCGCAGCATACTTGACTTATGCTCACTTTCTTCAATAAGTGCCCGCAACTGTTCTGCTTCCGAAGCCATTGCGTCAATCTTGTTGACCGAACTTGCCTGCCTCTTCTGCATTTTGTTCACAGTATTGCTTTTGACATCTTCCAGTTTTTGATTAACCGCCCGGATCTGGTAATTCAATTTACGGATTTCGTCCTGGCTGGCACAACTGCTGAGCAGAAAAACGCAAGATCCTGCAAGAATGATATTTCTCATTAATTTCATAGACATCCCTCTTGAATATTCACTGAAAGAACTCGCAAAATTGTAACTATTCAGCTGCACCCCATCTCGGAG
>QNYF01000121.1 GCA_003978695.1 Desulfobulbus sp.
GGACACCAGTGCCCTTTCCACTTCCACTCGAGAAGACTTTGTAATAACTATTGACCTGAAAAACAACTTTTTATTATAGTTGTGTTTAACGTTATACTTAGTAAAGAGTATGCATATCGTATACTGTTAAATATTCGTAACTGTTCAGGTAGCACCACGACTTTGGCATAACGTGTGACCTGTAACTGTTCAGCGCATCAACCGGGGGCCGGCTTCTATTTTAAAAGTAACAAAAAATCAGTACGTTGATATTTTGTTACTTAGAAGATGTGCCCCATATTGTGGCAAGCAGGCCAACGAACAATAGCCGCCTATGTGAGGCGGCCTGATTGTCGAAGGTAAGCCACGACTCCGAGATGGGGTGCAGCTGAATAGTTACACTCCTTTTAACTTTCAAAAAAAATACTCTAAGGACGTCCAGGCTCTCCATGCAATGTAATCAACTCATCCGCCTGATCAAAGGCTGGTTTATCCACGTCAAGGAAGAAACCATGGCTCCCGCCCGCATGATGCAATTTGTTGATCAGCACATCAAAGAATGTGAAGTATGCCGGGAAGATCCGGATCTGCACCAGGAAATTGAAAAAATCAGAAAATTTGTTCTTCCTGAATCAAAAATCCCCAAAGCTTACAGGGCCAAAAAAGAAGCTCCAACACCTGAGATTTCGCCAGATGTTGAGCCTGAGGCAACAACGGCATCCAGCCCTGACAAAGCTGCAACGACAGATGGGTAAAGGTGAGCGGGGAGACGCCCCTACCCTTTCCGATTCGCTGCTCTTGTGACTCGCCAGTTCGCACCTTCACCGGCTCCGATTCTGCTTCTGGCTTTTATATTTTACCTGAATTTTATATCCCGGATTATCCTGGCTCCTCTCCTGCCGGCCATTGAACACTCGCTGGGAATAACTCACGGACAGGCCGGCACACTCTTTCTCTGCATCAGCTCAGGCTATTTCATTTCCCTGCCCTGTTCCGGGTTTGTGTCTGCCCGGTTGGGCCATAAACGGGCCATTGTGACCACCATGGCGGCCATCAGCGTATCCATGCTGGCAATCTCTGCCGCCTCCTCCCTGCCTTTTCTCCAAATCACTTTTTTTCTCCTGGGCTTATCTGCCGGCCCTTATCTGCCTTCTGCAATTGCCACCATTACAGAACTCTGCGAGCCACGTCAACTGGGCAAGGCTTTAGGCCTGCATGAAATCGCCCCTAACCTTGCTTTTTTAAGTGCGCCCCTATTGGTGGCCTGGCTCCTGCCAACTCTGCACTGGCAGGAAGTAACCCTGCTCCTTGCCGCAACCTCCGCTACTGCCGCACTGGTTTATAGCCTGGCTGGAAAAAATTCCCTGCTCAAAGGTACAGCTCCCACCTTTACCAACTGCCGTGAGCTTGCCGCCCAACCAGCTTTCTGGCTGATGGTTATTCTTTTTGCCATGGGCATTACCGCGACTCTTGGTATCTACAGCGTCTTACCCATGTTTCTTGTCAGTGAACAGGGCATGGACAAACACGCTGCCAATACCCTGATAGGACTTTCCCGCACAACAACGCTTGCAACTGCTTTTCTTGGCGGCTGGCTGGCAGATAAATTTGGCTTTAAACAGACCATGGCGGTTGTCCTGCTGCTCTCAGGATTATTTACTGTACTTATAGGTCTCAGTCCAGCCAGACTGCTGCCCTACTGGATATGGCTGCAGCCCTTCGTTGCAGTCTGTTTTTTTGCTCCCGGCTTTGCTCTGCTCTCGCAGACTGGACCGACAGGCTCCCGCAATATCGTCATCTCCCTGACAATACCCAGTGCCTTTGTTATTGGAGGAGGATTGGTTCCTGCGGCAATCGCGCGCCTTGCTGATATCGGGTATTTTCCGCTGGGCCTTACTCTGGCCGGACTGTTCATTGCAAGCGGCTGTCTTTTAGTTGCCCTGCTGCCTTCGGCAGCAGAACAATAAATCGTAACCTTTCTCGTAGCATCGAGCAAAAAACAAAAGCACGATCAGAAAAACCGCGAGACCACAAGTTTTATAATTGTTGCCGCAACGACAAGCAGAAAAAAACCTCGAATAAAATGAACATTTCTTTTGCTCACAAGCGTTGAGCCACAATATGCGCCAAGTATTTGCCCGACCCCCATGGCAAGTCCTGGCCTCCACAGCACCAGCCCTGAATACAAAAAAACAGACAGGGCGACAATGTTACTGGTCAAGTTAAACAGCTTCGTCTGGGCTGTCGCCTGTTTGAGATCCAGTCCTAACAAAACCACGAGAGAAATTGCCCAGAAACTCCCGGTACCCGGTCCAAAAAAACCGTCATAAAAGCCAAGCAACAAACCAAATACCGTATAAAAAAGGGCATGAGATATTTTACCTGACTGCCTCTTAAAACCGAGCTTTGGTGAAAAAACAGTATAGATAAAAAGAATCACCAGTAATATGATGATCAGGTTCTCAAGAAAATCTGCGCTGAAAAACTGCACGGCAACAGCGCCGGTTACCGCCCCTGCAAAACTGAATACTAAACCTCTTACCAGCTCTCCGGGATTCATTAAGCCCCGACTGCTATAGTTCATTGCTGCTGTAAAGCTTCCACAGGAGCTCTGCAACTTATTTGTCGCCAGTGCCTGATGAGGGGGAATGCCTACGGCAAGCAAAGTCGGCACGGAAATAATGCCACCTCCACCGGCAATTGAGTCTATAAAACCAGCAGAAAGACCAGCAAGAAACAGTAACCCGAGAACGGGAAGTTCAAATTCCATCATAATACCTTTAAACCAGACCCGGCTGGCTACTTAGGGCGGGCCAGCGTGACGATCCTACCCAGCTCCGTGTACTGAGGCCCGCCAAGTCGCCCGACAGGGTTCAGGGTTGACGGTGAAATCCTGATCGATTCTGCAGTTTGTTCAACGATTGCTTCATCAAGTATATAGATATGGTGAATACGGCCTATAATCATCGCATAAGGGCCATTGCCGATTTCCTTGACTTCGAAAAGACTGCAGGCCATAGCCACCCGACTTTCTTTAATTCTGGGCAACGGCGAGCCAGGAAATTCAGTGAGTTCAATCCCCAATTCGTCTACTTCTGATACTCCTGCATCAAGAGTCGCCGCACTGCTGTTCATCGGTTCCAGCTGCTCCCATGAAGGGATATGCAGGACAAAATTATCACGATCAATGATGTTGGCCCTTGTGTCTTTCAAGCTCCCGTCCGGTTTTTTACTTACGGAAATCATGACAAGTGGCGGATCGCTGCAGATCGGAGCAAAATAGGAAAAGGGTGCCAGATTATAGCTTCCTCCTTCGTTTTCAGAGAGCACCCAGGCAATGGGTCTTGGCATAATTGTCTGCGCCATGGTCGAGTACACCAGGGCAGGAGTCTGCGTAGAAAGATCAATATTCATATTTCCCCCAAGGGTCAAATTCTCTTCAACAATGCATACTGTAACTGTAACTCGAAAAAGCTGGCCCGGCGACTCTGTTAATGCAACAACAAAAGATAGCCGACTGCGAGCACAATCTGCAGCAGGGCAAAGGGCAACGCTTTTTTGACAAAACCCACAAAAGAAAGGCTGAGCTTATGCTTATGAATAATAGTGACTGCGACCAGCGTGGAGGCAGAACCAATGGGCGTTATGTTGCCGCCAAGATTTGCTCCAAAAATAACCGACCACCACAACGAAGAATCTCCGGCAACATGGCGGGCAGAGAGAATCTTGGCGAGCATAGCCGACAGAGGAATATTATCAGTCACTGAACTGAACACAGAAGAGGCAAGCAGTAATGATACAAGCCCGCCTTTACTGCTCCCGTCCCCGATAAGGACCCCGACTCCCTGGCCGATAAGCTCAAGGACTTGCGCGTGTTCCATCACGTTAATGATGACAAATAGAAAAATGAAAAACAGGATAAGATCCCAGTCAATGGCCTGGTAAAATGGATCAACCTCATGTTTAAAACGAATCAACGCCACAACAGCAAAGCTCATCGCCACAAAACCAAGCCCAAGATCCTGTATTATTGGCGTTATTGAGGTTGTAGCAATCATGGCTATGAAAGCCACCAGCATTACTGCGGCAAAAATAAAAAATCCCCGGCTCTTGATGGAATCATTTTCATCAAAACTCTTCACAAGTTCTGCTGCTTCACGTTTATCATCTATATGCCGTAAGCCATGGATGGAAAAAATGCGTGCCCCCAAAAACAGCGTGGCAGCTGTAGCCACAGCAACATAAGGGCTTGCCTTTAAAAAAAACCGGGTAAAGCTGATACCTGCGGAATTGCCGACTATGATATTTGGCACAGAGCTGATAAGGGTCAAAAGACCGCCAACATTTGTCAACAAACCTTCAATAAGCAAAAAACCGAGGAGCTTGTCTCTGTTATTCAGTTTGCCAAGAGATACTGCGGTGAGCGAACCGACAATGATCATGGCGGTGACATTGTTGAGGACGGCTGAAAAGATAACGGTCATCAAGCCGTAATACCAGAGTAATTTCAGCGGGTCACCCTTCGACATCTGAGTAAGACGGATGGCAAACCAACTAAACAGACCAGACCTGGAGGTTACGTCCACAAACAGACTCGAGCCGATAATTATGGCAATAACCTCCCAGTCTACGGCTTCTATGTAGATGGGCATGTGCAGGGAGTGGCCGCCGGGCAGGATGATATCACCAAAAGGAATAATATGCAGGGCAGAAGATGTCAGCAGGGCAACAATGGCAAACACCCCGACAATAATCGACTTTCTGGCGTGAAGTTTTTCCTCAAAGGCCAGGGAAAGGATCATGGCCGCCAGGAGAGCGGTAAAAAACCAGGTTATCCCGGGATTGATATGCTGCAGAGCATGTTCCATAGCACTCAGATCATGAGCAGAGGAATCTGGCGTAATTCTACTGCCAGGGGATAGGCGACCGTATTCATAGCCTTTTGGCCTTCATCGTTGGCATGCATAACCAACAGATCAAGTTGTCGTGATTCTATCTGGCGACGATATTCTTCCATGCCGTTCCCAAGACGTACCATTGAGCGAATATCAAGCTCTACCCCATGCTCTTTAAGAATTTCTGTACAGCTTAAAAAATACTCTTCAGGTTCCTTGAGAAGCTGTTCAGCAAGGCGGACACGGGCGATTTCGGTGTCAATTACGTCAATTTTGCCAATGGCATCGATGTATCGCTCAAAGATGTACACACTTTCAACATGACTGAGAAATAATGTTCCTGCTGGATTGGTAAGCCGCACTGCGTAGTTGATCAGATCATGATTTATGGCCACCATATCTGATACAACCATCACCTCCCGGGTATCCTGCATGGCATGTTTGGCAATGTAGCCGGCACAGGGATGGGGGAGAATCAGAACAGGTATTGCGGTCTTCTGAATGAGCACATCTAGGTGCTCACCAAGAGAATGGGGATATTGCCAGGCTCCGGAATGGAGATTGCGGTAACTGCAGATCAAATCAAGGGCGTACCCATCGACCAGTTCCAGCAGCTCTTCTGTGGTGGTAAAATCATTGCCGGTAAGCAGAAAACAATTCCAGCTCTCCTCCGGGCCAAGAATGGCAAGAAAATGCTGTACCTGCTTTTTAAAGGATAAGGCTGCTTCTTCGTCCAGATCTGTAATGAGCAGGACAGAAGACAGGGAAACTTCACGATACTCCAGGCGCTCTTTAACAGAGGAGCGAAAAATACTCTCAAACTGATCTACATTTGCCATATCTTCACCCCTGCTGTTCCTTTCATTTGAGCCTGATCGGCCAGAGTCGTTGCCAAGGTGACAAAATACCCCTTGTGGAGAAAAACAAAAGCACCTCTGTTAGGGCGATGGATCACATGGCGTATGTATTCTATGAAGAAAGATCTACTCTGAGAAAAAATTGTTGGTTGCCGATAATTATCTGCTTTAACGGCAAAAAAGATCCTGCTGAAAAGATTACCAGGTACGTACCCGGCCAGTGTCTATATGCACAAAATCTGATTTGGCATAGTAGCCGACCCCACCACCTTTCAAAGCAATGGCGCAATCTCTGATCTGGCATGTATGTTGCCCGGAAAGACGAATGTCAATGGCCTTGCCAAGCATGTGCATACTGTGTTTCGCCACGCCCTTACTTTTCCTGCGTAACGCCTGATTGGTTGCAGGTGACCGATATCCTGAAATAACCTCATAAGTCCCTCGGCAGCCCATCTCCTGCTGGATTTTCCATAAAATATCCAGGACACCGGGATCAATACGGTGCTCTTCACCTGTCCGGAAATCACGTAAATAGGCATTCACACTCTCAAGAGCCCGGGGATCATACTTTCCCCAACGGGCAAAGGTAACATCGAGATGTTCACCTGTATGGGTATGGTAAAAAGACAGGGAGCGTTCCCCTGAAGACGCCCACGCCGGTACTGTCTGCAAGACAGTGATCCCGACAGCGGCTTGAAGGCTCAGCTTAAGAAACGTTCGGCGATTCATGGAAGTATCCGGATGAATTGGTCATCTCCTCTTTTGAAAAAAAACAAACTGAAAACGTTATGCCAAAGGCTTGATGCTACCTGAAGAGTTACCTGAAAACAAGATGAATAAACTGATTTTCTTTATCAAATAAATATTCGGGATTCTGTCAACAAATAATCCCTGTTTTTAACGATTTACCTTTTTCCATAAGAGCCAAGCTCTTCCAGAATCGTGCCGAACAATTCCTCATAATCGGGGATTGCCTTACGCAAAACAAGATCAAAATGATCGATATCTTTTTCAGCCACAACCAGATTTGCACTATGAGCGAGTGCTTCCAGGTCATATAGACTATGAAACTGCGGTCCCAGCAAAATATAAAAGATATAACGACGGCGCTCCATGGCCATTCGACGCATATAATCATGAAAAACCGAATCCGCTAACACTCCACCTTCAAACTCGGCATGAAAGGTAATGCAGGCGAAGTTGATGAACCGCATCTGTTCTATTGCTTCTCGAACCGTTCCCACAATAACGACCAGGTAGCCCACTGATTCCATAGCCGCTTTCACCTTTTCCCTGCCGGCAGGATCAGGATGTAAAACAAGGGCCATGGGTACGTCTTCTACTTTTTCCTCATCTTCAAATCGCCCGGTCTTTAACCATTCCAGGTTGGGAGGCCCGGGAGGGGCTACTGCTTCTCCCGGGACTGTTTTTTTTTCCGGGGCAAAAAGCTTAATGCCTTTTTTACACTGGGGACATTTTATTGTCAGATGTTTCCCTGGCTCCAGCGCCTTAAGCGCCTCATCAATTTTTTCGAGCTGTCTTTCAGTATAGGTAAGGGCAACCCGGCAGAGGGGGCAGTTGTTGATCATGACTTCACTCCGGAAATATGTATTCAGTATCTCTATAGGTTACGGGGTATGCAAACAAACATCATGCTTAAGACCAGTTATTGCCATAAGGATCATTTTCTTCCTCTTCCAGATGAAGTCCTTCAATATCTGTGGTTTTTTCACCCCGTGACGATTTAATGGTATCCAGTCCCCGTTTAAGCTCACTCTTATGGGAGGAATAGGCAATAGCTGATTGCTCGGTAATAAGTCCCTGTTCATACAACTCCAGCAAATGCTGATCAAAAGTACGCATGTTATGGGTAAAACCCTCTTTCAACACATTATAGAATGTCTTTTCCTCGGTCTCGCCATTGATGAGCAGATCTTTGATTCGCAGACTGGTGCAGAGAATTTCCATAGCAGCCACCCGTCCTCCACCAACGCGCGGTAAGAGACGCTGACTGACGACCCAGCGCAGGGTATCCGCCAGCCGGTTACGAATCTGAGGCTGTTCATCCTGTTCAAACATACCCAGAATACGGTTAACCGTCTGGCCAGCGTCAATTGTATGCAATGTAGAGAATACCACATGACCGGTTTCCGACGCTGTCAAAGCAATTTCCAGAGTTTCACGATCACGAATCTCACCAACAAGAATGACCTTTGGTGCCTGTCGCAGGGCGGCTCGGAGTCCGGTTGCAAAGGTATCGAAATCATCACCCATTTCACGCTGGTTAAAGGTCGCCTTCTTGTGGGGATGCACATACTCAATAGGATCTTCCAGGGTAACAATATGGACAGCCCGTTCCTGATTGATACGATTTAATATTGCGGCCATTGACGTCGTTTTTCCAGTTCCGGTTGCTCCGGTAAAGAGAATTAAGCCGTTAACGTCACGCGCCATTTTCTCAAAAGCATCAGGAAACTGAAAACCGCTGATGGACGGAATTTTTGTTTCCAACTTTCGTAAAACAGTCGTAAAATATCCCTTCTGAGTAAACACATTGACACGAAACCGGACCTTGTCATCCAGGGAATAGGATAAATCGCATGATCCCGTGCTGATAAGATCATGCAGAAGACGACGATTACCACCAATCAGATTAAGAGCAAAAACTTCCGTTTGAAAGGGGGTCAACTCTGTTACCGGCGGTTCAACTTCTACAGGTACCAGTACTCCGTCACTCTCCACCTGCAAGGTCTTACCCACGGTGATATTCAAGTCAGATACCCGTTCATGCTTTGCCAGCATGGACGATATCCAATAATTAATTTCCGGCTGTTTCATAGTGTCCCACATATATAGAATTGACAAAGACTATTATTTAAGTACTATCCCTGACCAGAATAAAATTACAAGGAAAAAATTTGTTAATGCTTGCTTTCGGGAGAAAAACATGACAATTCCGCTTCGAAGCGACGAAACAACTCAGGGCAGACGTATGGCAGGAGCTCGCTCTTTATGGCGAGCCAATGGCATGATTGACGAACAAATCGGCAAACCGATCATTGCCGTAGTCAACTCATTTACGCAGATGGTTCCAGGACACGTTCATCTTCATGACATAGGCCAGATGGTAAAAAAACACATTGAGGAACTTGGCTGTTTTGCCCCGGAATTCAACACCATCGCGATTGACGACGGTATTGCAATGGGCCATAACGGTATGCTGTATTCCCTTCCGTCCCGTGAATTGATTGCTGATTCTGTAGAATACATGTGTAATGCTCATAAAGTCGATGCCATGATCTGTATCTCCAACTGTGACAAAATCACTCCCGGGATGCTTATGGCTGCGATGCGGCTGAATATCCCGGCAATATTTGTTTCTGGCGGACCGATGGAAGCTGGAAGAATTAAGGGGAAAGAACGCGGCTACGATCTGGTTGATGCCATGGTTATGGCTGGTGACAACGCTGTCTCTGATGAGGAGATTACAGAGATAGAACATTCGGCTTGCCCTACCTGCGGCTCCTGTTCGGGTATGTTTACAGCAAACTCCATGAACTGCCTCAACGAGGCCCTGGGTATGGCCCTTCCCGGTAACGGGACAGTTGTTGCCACCCATGTCAACCGGCTCAATTTATTTGAACAGGCCGCCCAGCGTATCGTGGCTATGTGTGACGCCTGGTACGGAAATGAGGATGTCACTGTTTTACCGCGCTCCATTGCCACAAAATCAACGTTCATGAATGCCATGGCCCTTGATATTGCAATGGGGGGGTCTACAAATACGGTGTTGCATATTCTTGCGATTGCCCATGAAGCCGGAGTAGATTTCAGCATGAGAGATATTGATCAGCTCTCGAGAAAAGTTCCAAACCTCTGTAAAGTTGCCCCTTCCTCACTGTACCATGTCGAAGATGTCAACCGTGCTGGCGGAATACTGGCTATCCTGGCAGAACTTGATCGGGCCGGGTTGATTGATTCATCAGTCTTCAGGGCTGACGGCTTAACCCTTGCGCAAGCGCTGCAACAATACGACATTCAATCTGATTCACAATGTTCCGAAGCGAAAAACCTCTATTTGAGTGCTCCAGCGTGTACGGGGAGAAACCTGGTTATGGGATCTCAAAACACCATGTATGACGAGTTGGATAAAGACAGAGAAAATGGCTGCATCAGAGACCTGGCGAATTGTTATTCAACCGATGGCGGTCTGGCTGTTTTATATGGCAACATTGCTGAAAACGGCTGCATCGTCAAAACTGCTGGCGTTGACCCTTCTATTCTCCACTTTACCGGGAGTGCCCGTGTTTTTCATTCGCAAGAAGCAGCCTGTGAGGCGATTCTTCAAGGATCCGTATCAGCAGGAGATATAGTGTTTATCCTCTTTGAGGGCCCCAAAGGAGGACCTGGAATGCAGGAAATGCTCTATCCGACATCGTATCTTAAATCAATCCATCTGGGAGCGGAATGTGCCCTTGTTACCGACGGACGATTCTCCGGAGGAACCTCCGGTTTGTCCATTGGCCATGTTTCACCAGAGGCTGCTGGTGGTGGCGCAATTGCCCTGGTAAGGGACAAGGACAAAATTGACATCAATATCCCTGAACGGACAATTAATCTCCTTATAAGTGATGAGGAATTCACCTCACGAAGAAAAGCAGAAGAGAACCGTGGAAAATTTGCATATACACCGGACAGGGAACGCGAAATAAGCACCGCCCTGCGTGTTTATGCTCATTTTGCCACATCTGCAGATAAAGGTGCGGTGAGAATTTTTTCAGAATAAAACTTATATCAGGTGGTGCTGAAAACGTGCAGAACCACAGGACTATAAATGTTCAGGAGCCTCAAGTTCGGAGTCCACGCATACCTGTTCGATTTAAGACTTAAAGCCTTGCCTGTACCACTCGCGAGGCCTTAAATGAACAAAGAGGTAAGCGTAGACTCCGTGAGACTCCTGTGGAGTTATTTAGACTTTAAAAAAAACAGCCGATGTCTGCACTGCTGACTATCGGCTGTTTTGCGAGGTTGAAACCCGAAACCCCTTGTTACCAGTCAACCATGTAGCAGGTTAAATCCCGTCCCTCTTCGAGGTCTCTGCCTTCCATGTAACAGAGCATCGATTCTGCTGCTACTTTTCCCTGATAAACTGCCTTTGCTGCTGTCTGCGGACCAAGTACATCATCTCCGCCAGCAAAAATCCAGTCTACGGATGTTTGCAGAGTCCTTGGGTTAACGGTGTAGGTTCCCCAACTCTCAAGAAGCAGATCTGTACCCTTATCAGCGTCATGATT
>QNYF01000018.1 GCA_003978695.1 Desulfobulbus sp.
GTATCAGGAGTTCCGGCATTTTACAGGAGGTGAGGTGCGGAGCAGGACCCATGGCATATTTTCCGGGGCTGGATGATGATCGCTGGCAGAGATGATGAGACCGGCATTAAAAGGTTCATTTCAAGGCTGAGTGAAATATAGTGCTGATAGCAGAGTCTGCAACCGGCAGGGCACAAGCGAACCTGACGTGGTGTGTTCACCTGTCTGGTCTGAACTTGTCAAAAAGGTGTTCAAGACCATTTACTTTTATCTCATAGACAATGCCAAGAAGTCGACCCAGCTCACCTGCGGGAAATCCTTTCTGGGAAAACCAGATGACATACGGCTCCGGCAGATCAATCAGCAGTCTGCCCTTATACTTGCCAAAGGGCATGGTATAACGGGCGAGTTTGAGAAAGAGTTCCGGGTCTGACTCAGGCATGGTTGAATAAGGTGTCCGGGTATTGGGGCTGGAATATGTTTGAGACTCTTTCTGACCGGGCAAAACTGTTCACAGCCCTCAATGGAAACCTTTGCCCGGCAACCGTCTATTTTTTCTTCATCTGGGCTTTCAGCAGATCCCCAAACGTGCCCATGGATTTGGGTGTACTGTCTTTTGGAGGAGGGGTGTAGTTTTTCTCTTCTTCATCCTTTGCGGTAAAATCTTCGGGGATAAGGGAGATTCGTTTTTCTTCCCTGTCCACCCCGTCTATTTTTATGGTAATCTCCTGGCCTGCTTCCAGAACTTCACGTGGATGATTTATCCTGCGACCCGATCCCAGCTTGGAGATATGCAGCAAGCCGTCAATACCGGGCTCAAGAGTCACAAAGGCGCCGAATGGGGCAAGCCGTGAAACAACACCGGTATGGACTGAGGCCGGGGCGTATTTTTCTTCAACCTTGTCCCAGGGATTATCCAGAGTATCTTTAAGGCTCAGTGAGATGCGGTCGTTGTCCCAGTCAAGGCGTTTAATGATCACCTCAACCCGCTGGCCCACAGAAAGTACGTCTTCTACGCGGTCCGTCTGGCCCCAGGCAATTTCTGAGATGGGGATAAGACCGTCAACACCCCCTATATCGACAAAAGCGCCAAAATCACGGATGGAGCTGACCGTGCCCTCCACCTTATCTTTTTCCTGCAGTGTTTTTTGCAGTTCTTCTTTTAACTGTTCACGTTCCTCTTCGAGCACTGCCCGGGCGGAAATTATGATATTGCGGCCATTGCTGCCAAATTCGATGATTTTAAAAGCCATGGTCTGCTCAAGATATTCTTCAGCATCTTCCACCCTGCGCAGTCCCATCTGGGAGTAGGGGCAGAAACCACGTTGTCCGGCAACCGTAACCTGAAACCCGCCTTTGACTTCTTTAACAACCTTGCCTTCTACCGGAATCCCGGCATGAAAGGCCTGTTCCAGCTCTTCAAGCCCGGCCTGGCCCGAACCTATACGGGTGGTAAATTTCATCTCACCGCCCCGCATTGAGACCAGAAAGACAGTGACGCTATCTCCGGTTTTGACGGTAAGCTCACCATCATCACCGATATATTCGGCTGCGTTCAGAATGCCTTCACTTTTTTTGCCAACATCAAGAAAAATGCTCTCTCCGCTGATGCCTGCAATAACGGCTTCCACCTTGTCGCCTGGCTGGAGAGTATCACGGCTTACGGCATTTTCCTGGAACAGATCTGCAAAATTTTCTTCACTCATGGTTTATCAAAGGTTGAAGGGGAATATTGTGAACACCAGAGAATGATTTTGTTGATGTATTCATCCTGCAAGCATTCGCAGAGTACAAAGATTCACAACGTTAAAATTCAAGCAACTCGCCCACTATAATCCGCTTGACGGATTTATCAGCTGTATTTAACAGCATAAAGCCGGGTTTTTCATCTTTTCCCAGCAGATCACCGGGATTAATCAACAGACACCGGCCAAAGCGTTCTACTGCTGCCACATGATTATGGCCGCAACAGACGACATCATAGTCACCGGTCAGGGCAAGCGCTCTGGCTGTGTCCGGATAATGAATAAAGCAGATTCGCAGTTCCGCAATCTCAACTTCCCCCTGCAGACCATGATGGGAGATATTTGCAAACATGGTCTCGCAACGGGAGGAAATAAGGTGCTGATCACCGGCGTTATTACCGTAAATAAGATGCACCGGCCCGTTAAAGGCGTGCAGCTGTGGCAGCATAAAGGGAGAAATAAGGTCACCGCAATGGATGAGCATTTCAGCCCCCTCACGGTTGGCTGCGAGAACCGCACGCTGGAGGTTTGGTATGTGGTCGTGACTGTCAGAGAGTATGGCGATGAGCATGGACAGGTTCAGGGTGATTGTATTGCCAGAGCAAGGCAGGAGTCTCCACTGCAAAAGATGATGTTTTTCTGCTCAAGCCCGGCAAGAAAGGTATTGAGCTGCTCCTTTGTAACCTGAGTGAAAATCTCCAGCAACTCCTTTTTTGTTATCGGTTCTTCGCAGGCGAGATAAATCTTTCTGGACAGCCCTTTAAGGCGGTGGTGCAATGTCGGGAGGTCTGGTAATTCCTGCCTGATAAGCAAAAACGAACCGCCGTCCCGGAAAGACAAAGCAGGGACAGACGGGTTTTTTCGCCGGGCATGAAATTCCTGCCAGACGGCAATTTTTTTGCGTACAGGCTGCCAGAGCCTTGTCTGTAAAGTACGGTCACCACGATATGATTTAATGAGCATGTCAAGATTGGCGAGAATCTCGGGAGGGTACAGCTTTTTGTTTGTCGGGTGTTGGGTAATCGTTGTGATGCCGTACTTCTCGGGGCTGCAGCTCACCGGGCTGCCATGGCCCAGAAAGAAGGCTGCAGCGGAAAGGGGGTGAAACGGAAAAACTTTGTCAAGGGCTGCCAGGGTTTGCTCTACTTCAGCAGCCGTTGAGCCTGGAAACTCAAGAATAAGGTTGCCGTCCAGAGTCATGCCTGCCTCCTGAGAAAATTTCATGGCAGCAACATTGTCCATGACTGTTGTTCCCTTGCACATCCGTCCAAGGAGTGAGTCAGACAGGGCTTCAATTCCAATCTGTACGGAGTTCAGCCCCCCTTTACAGTAACGGGTATAAACTGAACGGCTTTTCAGTGTCCTTATCTCGGCAAAAAACCGGATGTCCCGGCTGTCCCCGGCCATGGCCTCAAAAAAGAGAGTGCTCTCTTTTACCGGCAGGGCATTGTCGGTAAAGGTGAAGTCAAGGCATTGGTATTTTTGTGCCAACTCGTTGATTTCAGCTGTCATCTGTTGGCAGTGTTTAAAGCGGTACCCGTGCCATTGCAGGTTGAGGTTGCAGAATGTACATTTATTCCACCAGCATCCTCTGGAGAATTCCACTGGCAGAACAGGAAAAAAGCCAAGGTTTTTTTGCCGTATATGTTGAAAATAATCTGCATAATCAGGCAGGGGCAGGTCGTCGAGGTTAACAATTTCGCAGCAATCTGCGGCCTGGATATTCCCGGTTTTTTCATGATGACTTATAATTTCAGGGCAGGAAAGCGGCTCTTGGCTTGTACAGTGGAGAACAAGTTCTTTGAGAGCGCGCTCTCCTTCTCCGGTGATAATAAAATCAATTTCCGGAAATATCTTCAGCAGCGAGCGGCCCATTGCCGGTGTGCAGGTCGATCCGCCAAAAACAATCGGAATACCCGGCCATTTTTTTCTGATATCCCTGGCAGCATACAGTGAAGCCGGAAGCTGGCTGAAACAGACAGAAAAACCGATCAGGCTGCATTGGCTGAAATCCTGTTGTTCCAACCACTGGTCATGCTGCAGCCTGAGTATTTCAAGCAGCCGTGGGTAGTCGGTTGTTACGATCCTTTTGAGAGTACGGGAAAAGACAGTGCCGGCAGTTTTTTGCATTTTGGGAAAGAGCAGCCCGCAGTACAGAGCTTCTGCCGCCCAGGGTGTTTCAGCAATAAGCCGGTAGTTGTCAAATCCGATGGCAGCGGCAATGTCAAGGAAGGGATGGAAGCAGGTTACTCTGCACGTCTGTAACTCCTGCCTGAGATATGCCTTGAGGCAGCCCAGCTGGATTGACGGGCGGTTAAATATTGCCCACGGCATGGAGATAAGTGCGAGGTCCATCGATAAAGACTGTTCAGTTTTTTACTGGCTGATAACTTCAGTGCCCGGTGGCAGGTCAAGCCGGGTGATGCTGCTCAATGTTTCAGGCGAGTGTATGTCCAGGGTATTGCTTTTGATCTTGGAAAACGTCAGTTCGGTCAAAGAGCCGAAATGGTCTTCCATGATGAGTTTCTGGATATAAAAATTGCTATCAAACCAGAGGTGCAGGACTTTTATCTGTGGATGGGGCTCTTTGGGCTCAAGTCGCACTGCCTGGATATTTTTCTCACTATTATTAAAGAGAAATCTGTCTCCGGCAGGTAGAGCCGTAAAATCATCCAGCACATTTCGGGTGCCGACAAAAAATGCGTAGGTGATGTCAGACTGCAGCGCGTCAGCAGATGTGACAATGACCTGGTTATCATTCTTTGTGTAAATTGACAGCTTTATACCATCGTTGAGAATAACCTGCGGGTCTGGCTCGGTATAATTCCAGCGCATTACTCCGGGGTGGCCCTCAGGCCGGAAGAACAACGCATTTCCGGCCCCCTTGCGTATGCGGCCGCCATTTTGGGTGAGCTGGTTAAAATCAAAACTGAGGCTTGTCAGGCTGCGATAGAGATCCTGGATTTTTTCAACCTGCTGCTCGGGCGTAGCCATTGGTGCGGCAATGGCTGCAGGAGAAAAAAGAAAGCAACAGATACTAAGAAATGTGACAAGCAAGCACAGTTTTTTATCAGGCATCGACTTTTTCAAGATGTATGGTTCGGCCGAAAATACGATCAGCCAGTTGCCGGACAGGAGCCGTTGAGTCGGAAACAAAAAAGCGGCTGTCCATCTTCTGTTTGAGTAACTTGTTGTTAATGTCGGGGGTATTGTCAAGGAATTCTTTTAAATACCTGGCGACCTCCACCGACGAATCTATAAGCTGAACCCGTTTGCCGATACGTGGCTGGATGAGTGTACTGAGCAGCGGATAATGGGTGCAGCCCAAGACCAGGGTGTCTATCTGGCGGCGTTTCAGCGGATGCAGATAGCGCCGCAGAATCATCTTTGTTTCCCGTTTGTTGAGCCAGCCCTCTTCAACAAGCGGTACCAGCAGGGGACAGGCCTGGCTTATGACGGTACAGTCGGCGTTGATTGCCTGAATTCCTTTTGTATACACTTTTGAACGAACTGTTGCCCGGGTGCCGATAACGCCAATCCGTTTATTCCTGGTTACAGCTGCGGCTTTCCGCGTTGCCGGGGTGATAACATCCAGCACCGGCACAGTGTAATGGCTGCGCAGGGCATCTGAGGCTGTGGAAGCGGCAGAGTTGCAGGCAATAACAATGACAGTTGCGCCATGGTTTAAGAGAAAGTCCGTGTTTCTTTTTGAGTACTCAATGATTGTTTCAGGGCTTTTTGAGCCGTAGGGGGTACGGGCAATATCGCCGAAATAGATGAGGGGGTATCCGGGGCAGATATGCTCAATTGCCCGGGCAACAGTCATGCCGCCCACGCCGGAATCAAAAATACCAATCATAGCAGTTACGAAGTTGTACGGCAGAGGAAGAGAAGGGTGTTTCAGGGTGGAAACTCCCACCCTGAAACAAAATTGCTGTGCTTATTTCGTAATTATTCAGGTAGCACCACAACTTTGGCATAACGTGTGGTTTGTAACTGTTCAGATGGAGTACAGCTGAATAGTTACTTTATTTTTTTTTCTTCTTGGTACGGGCGGCAATGGCTTTACGCAGGTTTGCGGGAAGGCCACGTTCTTTTCCGGACTTGGAACGACGCTCGGACAGGGATTTTGCGCAAAGCGGCTGGCGTGCAGTAAAGCCATATTTTTTACGATACTCTTTGGAAGTCAGGTCATGCGAGCGAAGGTGCTTTGGGGAAAGCATTTTAAACTCCTGACCGCATTCCAGGCAGATTACCTTGTTCTTCTGGATGGAACGTTTCGGATCCATGACAGGTTTTGTATCTTCCACCACGTTCTGTCCGGCGAGCTCTGCACTTTGCAGAGTCTTCAACGTTTGATAGGTATCATTGAGGGCAGCTTTAATCTCTTCAGTGCTCATATCTGTGCCGCTGAGTTGCGACTGAACAAGCTCGGCTGTCATTTCGACAAGTGATTTACTCATAAGGTTCTCCTCTATATTACATATTAAAGGGTATAAAATTAATCCCTGTTGACGGTCGATTACAATAGGTGAAATAATTGAATTGTGCAATGCTTTATTGAGTTCTGTTGTAAAAAGCTGTTAAAATATAAATTTTTAAACTTTTTATCTGTATAAGCAAGAAGGATTTTTGCAAAGTGAAGTCATTTATGACGTATAATCGTTATTTTTGTGGTACTTGTTATGATCAAATACGCAGATTGTAATAATCGATTTTTTCTATATATGGACTTGAACAGATGCTGTTATCTGGAGTTGACAGAGTGGTAAAGCAGCATTATTGTAGATATCAGTAAAATCTGAAAATAAAATTATTTATAATATTATCAAGCTATTAACGGCTATGAAGAGGTGTTGGTATGCCCGTTTATGAGTACGAATGTCCATCTTGTGAAAAGGTGTTTGAAGTCCAGCAACGGATGAGTGACGATCCATTGAAAATCTGCCCGGACTGTGGGGGACAAGTGAAAAAGCTGGTTTCGATGAGTTCGTTTCACCTCAAAGGGGGGGGCTGGTATTCTGATGGCTACAGTTCAAAATCAAAAAGCAGTGACAGTAAAAAATCCAAACCTGCAAAAGAAACAACAGTAACGCCGCCCTGCAAAAATGAAAAAAGTGGAGGCTGCAAGAACTGTCCTGCCTCTTCGTAAATCGTGAGGAATGGTAACTCTTCAGGTAACAGCACGACTCCGAGATGGGGTGCAGCTGAATAGTCACGAGGAATGTATAAAAACCGGCCATGCAGACCGGTTTTTTTATGCGCGGGTGATTATGGCCATGGCGTCGCCATAGCTGAAAAAACGATAGCCTTCCTGTACGGCCTCTTTATAACTCTCAAGGATCTGTTGTTTACCTGCAAGGGCTGAAACCAGAAAAAGCAGTGATGACTGGGGCAGGTGAAAGTTGGTAATCAGGTTGTCTACAACACCAAACCTGTAGCCGGGATAGATATATAACCCGCAAAAACCCTCTATCGGCTGCACTCTGCCGTTTTTGTCTGCTGCGAATTCCAGGGTTCTGGCGGTGGTGGTTCCCACCGACCATATGCGGCCGCTGGCAGCTTTGACCCGATTAATGGCAGCCGCCGTAGCGGGCGGTACGCTGACATATTCTTTATGAATTTCGTGTTTGCGGATATCATCACAGCGAACCGGAGCAAAAGTGCCATAGCCGACATGCAGAGTCACCGACACCTGTTCAATGCCCAATGTTGTGATTTTTGCGAGTAAGTCTTCGCTGAAATGCAATCCGGCTGTGGGGGCCGCGACTGAGCCTGTGTGGCGGGCGTATGTTGTCTGATAACGTATCGGATCGTCTTTACTGTTGCCATCCGGCCTTCGTATATACGGGGGCAGGGGGATCTGGCCAAGTGTTTCAAGCAGAAGTTCCAGATTATCATCTGCCGGATATTCAAGTGTCACCTCAACTTTCCCGTCCGGGCGCAGTTTGTCTATTCTGGCCAGAAGGTTGTTGGCAAAGTGCAGTACACTGCCCTGCCTGGGGCGCTTTGAGCTTTTAATCAGGGAAAGCGCCTTTGCCCGGGCCGTGGTAGAATCGTTTACGACAGGTTCCGGAAAATGGAGCAGCAGCATTTCAACCTTGCCGCCTGTCTCTTTATTACCAAGCAATCTGGCCGGGAAAACTTTAGTGTTGTTGACAACCAGCAGGTCATCGGGCCTGAGAAGATCAGTAATTTCCTCAAAAAGACGATGTCTTCGACTGTTGTCAACGCAGTTGAGTTCCAGCAGTCTGGATTTTTCCCGTCTGGCGGCAGGGTGCTGGGCTATCTGTTCTTCCGGGAGCAGGTAATTATAGGCTGACAGGAGAAATTCGTTATCCATGGGAGAAAACAGTGGTCGGGAACTGAGCAAAAGTTGGAGTTTACGGCCCATAACAGCTACAGGCCCTTGCAAAGGAGCATAACCTACTTTATCCTGTTGCAAAAGAGTAGATGTAACTCTCCAGCAGGCAGTAAAAAACTTGCAGAACCACCGTCCTGAAGAGTTACGAGCAGATAAGATCAACCCTGACCTGTAAAAACGATGTATTTAGCCCTGGCAGCCACAGAAATGGAAATGCGAGCCTTTGAAAAGGCTGCAGGAAATATCGATTGCCACCGGCTGGTCACCGGGCTTGGGCTGGTGGAGACAACTCTTTCTTTAACAGGCTGGCTGCGGGATCATGGCGAAGAGGTTGCCGGTGTCGTACATTTCGGTGTTGCCGGAGCGTACCTCCATAACGGAACCGCTCAGACTGCGCAACTCCTTGAGCTCTGTCTGGCTACCCATGAGGTTCTGGGGGATCTTGGCGTTTGTCTTGAAGACGCTGTTGAAGAGTTTTCCGCAGATATCCTCCAGGTGAAACACCATTTTGTTCTGGACGAACGGTTGTTGGCCCGGGCGGAAAAAACGCTTTCCCAGGCTGGTTTATCCTCAAAAAAAGGCCGGTTTATCACGGTACAGTGCGTAAGCGGCACTGAAAAAAGAGGTAATCTGCTCGGCCGGAAATTTACAGGGCTTTGCGAAAATATGGAAGGTGCTGCCGTGGCCAGGGTATGTGACCATTTTTCTCTGCCCTGTCTGGAAATTCGCTGCGTGAGTAATCTTGTTGAAGACAGAAACCCGGACAACTGGCAGCTCAAAAAGGCCTGTCGCAAGGCAGGAGACGCAGCAGCGCTTATTCTCCGCGCCCTTACAGCCTCCGCATGATACTCGTTTCCTCTGGCAACAGGACTTCTCGCACAAGACATAATGCTTGAAACTCAAATGGTGTGGCCCGGAATATGACAACACAATTAAGCCTTGGTTATTCTCCCTGTCCCAATGATACCTTTATATTTTATGCCCTCACGCATGGTCATATTCCCCTGCATAACCTGCAATTATCTGTACCTGTTCTTGATGATGTGGAAACGCTCAATACCTGGGCATTGTCAGCAAAACTTGACATAACCAAACTTTCTTTCCACGCTCTTGGCCATGTGCGGGACAGCTATAGCATGCTCTCCTCAGGTGCTGCCCTTGGCCGGGGCTGCGGCCCCCTGCTGGTCGCTCGAAATGGATCAGGGCCAGGTAAGAGTGATCCCTCGAAATGGACAATTGCCGTTCCCGGCCGGTATACCACAGCGGCCCTGCTGCTTAAACTTTTTCTGCCCACTCACGAGCAGAAGGTCTTCATGCGCTTTGATGCTGTTATGCGGGCCGTAGCAGACGGAAAAGTAGACGGAGGGGTAATCATCCATGAAAGCCGTTTTACCTATCAGGAGTATGGCCTGAGCTGTGTTCAGGATCTTGGCGTGTGGTGGGAACAGGAAACCGGACTGCCCATACCTCTTGGCTGTATTGCTGCCCGTAAGTCATTTGATCAGCAGGTTTTTCAGGAAATCAGCGCAGCGGTTTCGGCAAGTATCGGGTGGGCCAAAGCCCATCCTGAAAAATGCAGTGCTTATATAAAAGATCATGCCAGAGAACTGGATGATAAAGTCATTGCCGGTCACGTTGATCTGTATGTAAATGATTTCTCAATAGATATTGGTGATGAAGGCCGGGCGGCCGTTAAGGAACTCTTTGCCAGGGGCAGGGAGGCCGGGGCGTTTGCCAATGCGGCACAGGGAGGTTTATGATGAAAGATCACCGGCCGTCATTTGTAACATCTCAACTTGAAAATGCCCCGGTTATCGGGATTTGCGGCAGTAGCGGGGCTGGCAAAACTACCCTGATTGAGGCCCTGATTCCCCGGCTGAAAAACGATGGCTTGCGGGTGGCAGTAGTAAAACATGGCGCCCATAATGTGCAGATAGATACGCCGGGAAAGGACAGCGACCGTTTTTTTTGCGCCGGGGCCGATGTTTCCCTTTTTGGCGAGGAGTGTTTCAGCCGCTGGCATGGGCAGGATGATTTTATCCCGTTTTTACTTAACCTGTGCAAAAGCTATGATCTGGTTGTGGTAGAAGGCCATGCCAGCACCCCTGTGCCGAAAATATGGCTGCTTGGTCGAGGATTTTCGGCACCTCCGAAAAATCAGGGGAAAATTATTCAAACATTTACCCGGCAAGAAGCCGGAGTAGAACAGATACACTCTTTCCTGCAAGGCTGGCTGCAGGAAAAGATTGAAAAGGCACCGGTTTACGGATGCGTTTTAATCGGCGGCAAAAGCAGCAGAATGGGACAGCCAAAACATCTTATCTCCAGCAACGGGCAAACCTGGCTGGAACAGGCAGTGGCCAAACTGGCAGAAGTTACTCCCCGGGTTGTTATTTCCGGGCAGGGTGAGGTCCCGGCAGCTCTTGCGGAAATACAAAGAATTCCGGATGTTACAGGCCTGGCCGGGCCGATGGCAGGAATTTTGTCTGTAATGCGCTGGCAGCCCTGTGTTTCGTGGCTGGTTATGGCGTGTGACCTTCCTGACGTGCAGTTACAGAGTCTTGCATGGCTGCTTTCCTGCCGCAGACCTGGAGTGCGGGCAATAATGCCGGACCTGGCAGGAGATGGCCGGATTGACCCCCTGCTTGCCTGGTACGATTGTCGATGCAGAGTTTACCTGGAAGAAATAGCAGCCTCTGGCGGTCTGCGGATGAGTGCTCTGGCCAATCAGCCCGGAGTCGTTCATCCCAAACCTCCCGAGTCGCTGCAAGGCTCCTGGAGAAACGTCAATACGCCGGATGAACTTACAACATG
>QNYF01000019.1 GCA_003978695.1 Desulfobulbus sp.
AGCTGCAGATCACACGTTATGCCAAAGTCGTGGTGCTACCTGAATAGTTACAAAATTATCAGATCACCGGCTGATAAAGCCTGAAGGCAGAACCAACCTGGTCTGAAACGTTTAGCAGAATCAAAACAACACCTGGAACATACAGCCAATTATTTTCTGTTGGTTAACATGGTATGAAAGCAAATCTGGACAAATCTGCCAGAAACAGTCTCTGCCATGGAAAACAACAGTTCGTATGCCGGGGGGAATCCTCCTGTTAACGCAAGATACATATTATGCGAGATATTTGCCACCATTGCAAAATATTCCTCTTTATCCTTCCTGGCAAATTCACTCCTGTACCACCGGCATCGAAATGGCCTGTTGTCATAAGCCATACATTTACCGTCGAAAGACAAAGGGCAAATACCGCCAGCTATCGTATATGTGGTGTTAAAATCACTGGCCACAAGTTGTGGATGATGACGATGCAGCCGGGTAATTATCTTAAGAAGCTGTGTGTTTTCTCCGGCATGCTCTATTGCGTGTTGCCGATCATCCTGGCTTAGCTGACGATTGATCGTGTTATTAATCCAGATACTTTCCGCAAGCTGCAGAGTAAAATACTCCCTGCAGCACTTATCAGAAGTGCTGCCGCATTCCTCTGTCGGAGGGGAGGCTGCGAGATCTCTTGTCAGTTTATTGCTGATGGCTTCATATTCCTGAAGAAACGGTGAAAGATCTATACCATTGGTTTGAGATTCCGCCTTTGGTTCGCTCAGCTTGAGCTCACCCTCTTTTTTATAATATTTGCGTAAAAGTTTCCATTGGTTATAGTTGGTTGGGTTGGCCCGGGTATTCTTTAAGAGACGTCCTGCCTTTTTTAAGCCTAGCCCACGTCGCAGCAGATAAGCGGAAACAAGAGTTCCTGTCCGGCCATGCCCGTGCCGACAGTGTACCAGCACCTTTTTCCCCAGATATATTGCCTCATCAAGCCACTCAAGTGCCTTTTCCATGGCCATCATTTCCGGAGCATGTTCATCTGGTGTGGGCAGGTAATACACCTCAAATCCGGCTTTTTCTTCTATCTCGTGCAGGTCAGTAAACTCACCGCAGAGATTGACGATTGCGACAATTCCTTCTTTTTTTATAACCTCAAGGTCGTCATACGACATCGGTGCGTAACCGACAGCGAGTTGACTGGTTACCCATGTGAGTTGATAGCTCATGAATTATCCTGAAAAATTATACTTTCCGCTAAAAAACTGCTCCACATAATAGTCCACTTCTCTCCCCTGCCTTAAAATCATGTCCATCAATTTAGTGGCACCAAGCAAGCGGCCAAGCATTTCAACGAGCTCACATAACTCATCACAGGGCAGATTATCAATTTTGGCGTCAAGTAAATCCGCTCGGACAGTCGTGCTCAACCCTAGTCTCTCCAGCACCTTAACAAGGAATTCAAGACGCATGGTTTTGCCGGTATAATCACCACCACCACCGGCAAAACGCAGCTGACAGTAATTGGTCCGGATATCCTCACTGCAATGAACATCCACAAGGGTAAAATGATACCCAAAACGCATGTTAAGGTTTAAATAGTCGTCACTGATTATGGCGTATGAAGCAAAATCCCCGGAATTTTTCGTGGACACCCCTCCTGCCAGAGCAATATCATCAAATGATTTCCAGTCAAAATGGGAATGCGCCCGCCAGTCTACTCCCGGATGACTCAACCCCTTCCATAACGCGACAAAAGGAGGAGAGCAGATATGAGAGACCTCAACAAACTCTTCTGCCTCCATTCCCTTGCATATTCCTCCCCCTACGTCAAGAATGTGTACTTCCAAAGGAAGATCCGTTTGCAGACGCCTGCATTTACCTGAACGACCTGAGACCTTATCTCCCAGAAAAAACATGGCCTGCACAGCCTGTTCATGCGTGTACCGGATAATATCGTGCATGGATCGACAAGAACTTGGTTGAAAATCAGGAGCCGCCGGGTTTATCAGATTAAGAGGCGTAATAAAGCCGAGAATGGATTTCAGCCTTGAAAAATAAGGGATTTCATCTTTATTCTTACTTGTTTTATCCTGCAGGAGCAGTTCGATGCGTCCGGGGAACACCTTGGCATTATCGGCATCAATGGTCACCTCCAGATCATGTTGCAATACAGATAATGCAGCCTCAGAGCCGACCAGCAAGGGAACCCCGAACTCCCGGCAGACAGTGGCAAAATGTCCTGCTGCGGATCCCTGCTCAGCAATAACTCCTGCAAGCTTATTCAAAATCCGGACAAGAGAGGGCGGAATGCTTCTGGTGACAAGAATCGCACCCTCTTCTATCTGTTCAAGCCCCCTGCCCTCTGCAAGGTAAACCCTGCCGCTCGCCGCGCCACCGGAAGCTTTTTTCCCTGAACAAAGCAACGGTACGACATCCGGGGGGACAACTTCAGCGACCTGACTCTTCGGTGCTGCCTGACTGTGGAGAGGCCTGGCCTGCAACAGAAAAAAATCATCCTTTTTATTTATGGCCCACTCGATATCCTGCGGCTCTCCATAATGTGATTCTATTTTACGCCCCCAGGCGGCCAGATGACCTGCCATATCATCTGAAATGGAAAACGTATCAGCCTCGCCTGCTGGAATTTTTTTCTCTACAGTCCGTCCCTTGTGGAGAAACAGCTGGCTTTCCTGGGCACCCTTTCTCTTCTCCACCAGATCGTTATGCTGATCAAAACAAAACAGATCGGCATTTGCAGCCCCGCTCACCAGTTTCTCACCCAGGCCGTAAACAGCGTGAACCAAGAGCTGGTTTTTTCTGGCTGTTTCCGTGGGGTCAACAGTATAGATAACACCACTCATGGATGCGTCTACCATCTCCAGCACAAGAACAGCCAGTGGCGTTTCCTCATCACTTAAACCAACTGTAATGCGGTAGAACAAGGCCTCCGGAGTATATTTGGAGGCAAGCACTTCCAGGTAACTTGCAAAAACTGTATCCCGGCTGGTACCGAGAACCGTCTGATACTGACCGGCGAAAGAATGCTCACCGTCTTCACTCACTGCAGAGGAACGAACCGCTGTAAACACCGGGCCACTCTTCTGTGCCTCCAGTTGATCATAGGCTGTTAGAATTTCGCTGCCAACCCGGGGTGGAATTTCTGCAGAAAGAAGTAACAGGACAAGCTGATCTGAGGTCTGACGCAACGACTCCTGATCTTCAATGTCGAGCTCCGCAAGAAGATCGTTGATAGGTTTGCGGAGGTTATTATGTTCAATAACCGCCTGAAAAGCATTGGTGGTAATTGCAAAACCGGCAGGTACCGGGGCCTGGAGTTCGTTTTTAAGAAGAGCAAGATTATGCGTTTTATTCCCCGTCAAACAGGGATCGGGCGTTTTATCCAGCTGGACGACAAAGGGAGGGATACAAAAAACTTCCGGGGGAGCGAGCAAAAACCGAATATAAAAATCAAATTTCTTAACATAGGCAGAAAGCATGTCAGCATCGGAAGGATTCATTTCCTCAAGGCTTGTAACCATGCTGAACACAGCCTTTGAGAATGCATCATACCTTCTGCAGATTGCTGTATAATCTACCCGTTTGCCATCATGGTAAAACATTTCGAACTCAGCCATCAGGTCATGACTGAGGCCATCCTGTTCAAGCAGCGTCTTAAAAGCATCGTAGGTCTGACGCAACATCACTCCAGGTGCAAATATCCTGTAAGACCAATGTCTAAACAGAGAATTCAACAACATGGAAAAGCCTCCAGTGCAATAAGACAGCAGGATAAAGTGTATTCTATGAAAACAAAGGTGTACTCACACCATTTTTCCCCTGGCACTTCATGGTACGGGTTGCTGCCAATGGGATTCGGTTAAGATTTCTTCCGCTTAAAATGATCATACCCCTGATACGATATAATCTGTTCAACAGCCTCTGCCCTCGTGGAGCTGTTCTTGAGTACAACACCGCAACCGTCGACAATCCTGCCCACAGCTGAAAGGGAGCAGCCGCTTTGACGGGCAAGTCGATTCACCTCTGCAGAAGCATCAACAGCAGCTGTAAAGAGCAATTCATAATCTTCACCTCCGGCAATCATCCAGTCCACCGGATTTGCTGCCAACAGCTCAGCCGCTTCCCGCAAAAGGTGTTGCCCCGGAAGCTGATCCGCCATAATTCTTGCCCCTACATTACTCTGCCTGCAGAGATGTGACAAGTCTGTTGCCAACCCGTCTGAGAGATCCATCATGGCATGAACCTTTTGAGATTGAGCAAGCAACCCCCCAAGTTCCACCCGGGCAGTGGGATCAAGATGCGCATCAAGAAGAGGCTGAAAACGAAGCAGGTCGTCTTGACTTCCCGACTTAAAAAGATCAAGACCAGCTGCAGCATTCCCCAAAGATCCGGAAACCCACACGACATCACCAACCTTGGCACCATGACGGTAAATCACTTTTTCTCTGGCCATTTCCCCGATAACAGTAAGAGTCAGAACAGCCTTGCCGGGGCTGCAGACAGTATCTCCACCAATAAGCAGACAACCGTAATCGGAACAGGCCCCCCTGATTCCTTCCATCAACCCGGTTGTCCAGGATTCTGCAAAGTCTGTCGGCAGCCCCAAAGAGAGCAAAACAAAACACGGTTTACCACCCATTGCTGCGATATCACTGACATTAACAGAAACTGCCTTACGCCCGAGCTGGCTTGCAGGATGCCAGGCAAGATCAAAATGTACGGTTTCAACCAGGGTATCCATGGAGATAAGCCAGACAGTAGTGGCATTCTTTTCAACCACTGCGCAATCATCACCAATCCCCTGCAAGACATCAGCGGACTCTGTGCCGACAAGTTGGCGAATCTGTTCTATGAGGTCACGTTCCTGCATTGATTTCCAAATTCCTCGGGATAATACGTTGGCAGATAACGGGTGAGCAGGTTGCGGACATCCACGCCATCTGCACATTTCAGGACCTGCCTGCCAATCTCTTGCAACTGACGGGAGCAGGAATGGCGCAACAACCGTTTAACATGGGGTATTGCCGAAGGCCGCATAGACAATTCATCCACCCCAAGCCCCAGCAATACAGGAGCTGTAACAACATCGCCTGCCATTTCTCCGCAGATTGCAACCTCAATACCCTGATTATGACCGGCATCTACGGTCTGTTTAATCAACCGGAGGACTGCGGGGTGCAGAGGTTCATACATATGAGCAACGTATTCATTGGCCCGGTCAATTGCCAGTGAATACTGAATAAGATCATTTGTGCCTATACTGAAAAAATCCGCCTCAGCAGCTAAGGTATCCGCCATAACCACGGCACTGGGCACTTCTATCATAATGCCCACCTCAACATTCTGTTCAAAAGCGATACCTGCAGCATCAAGATCTTCCATGATATTGCTGAGCATTTTCCGTACCTTACGCAACTCATCAAATGACGAGATCATTGGCAGAAGAATGCGCAGACGCCCATGAACAGAAGCCCGCAACATGGCCCGGAGCTGCATTTTGAGAAGATCCGGTTTTTTTAAAGAAAACCGGATAGATCTAAGCCCCAGTGCCGGATTTCGTTCACATTCAAAATGCAGGTCGCTGCCTGTAAGCCGTGATGCGAACTTATCCCCGCCCACGTCCAGCGTGCGTATGGTAACCGGGGCCGGAGCAAGCCTGACCAGCACCTCACTATAATGTTTATACAGCTGTTGTTCATCAGGAGGATCTTTATACTGAAAAAAATCAAATTCAGACCGAAAAAGACCAATACCTTCAGCTCCATACTTTTGTACAGTCTTCAGTTCTTCCAGGACTTCAATATTTGCGGATAGACGCACCTGCAGACCATCTACGGTTTCAGAGGTCCGATGAATATATCCGGCAAGCTCATCAGAAAAAACCCTGTGCTGGCGTTTATATTCCAGATACTGGGTCTGCTGGTCAAGGGTTGGAGAGAGATAAACCCGTCCTGAAAACCCATCAAGGATGACAGTATCACCGGTAACGCATCGTGATGTTACTTTTTCAAGTCCTACGACAGCGGGCAGATCAAGGGATCTGGCCACTATGGAAGTATGGGAGGTAATGCCACCTTTTTCAGTCAAAAAACCAAGAATATTTTTTGCGGGCATCCTGATGGTGTCTTCAGGTGAGAAATCGTCACTGACGACGATCACCGGTTCGTCCAGGGCTCCAAGAAGATCCTCTTGCCGGCCGGAAAGCTGGTTGAATATTCGTGACACGACATACTGAATATCTGAAAATCTATCTTTAATATAGGGATCACGGATGTGCTCAAACTTATCTC
This sequence comes from Desulfobulbus sp., assembly GCA_003978695.1. Taxonomy (GTDB): domain Bacteria; phylum Desulfobacterota; class Desulfobulbia; order Desulfobulbales; family Desulfobulbaceae; genus Desulfobulbus_C. The sequence goes on from QNYF01000019.1 coordinate 6,291, forward strand.
TGATCTCAGCGAGAATACGTGAGAGTGCCCATTCAGCATTTATTCTTTTCTGTTTAATAAGGGTGAGCGTCCCGTCAAGGATAACCGTGTCCCGCACCATAAGCAGGTGAGAATCCAAGATAGAAAGTGCCTCGGCAAGATCAGTGGAAAACTGACTTCGCAATGCAATCAATTCGTTTTCCACCCTGGCAACTGCCTCCTGAAAGCGCAACAGCTCAGCCGCGACCTGGTCGTTGGGAAGTGTGTGCCTCTGCGTCTGTTCTGGATGGCGACTGATGACGACAACCTGCCCGATAACAATACCGGGCGATCCGACAAGACCGTAGAGTATCTGCTGGTCCGGATCTGACGAAGGTCTGTGGAGGTTGGTACTCATTTCAGGGATCTTCGGTTTTTGCAAGTAATGATTGCAGGGCATCCAACACAACTGCTGCATCTCTGCCGTCAGCAGTGAAGACCACCCGGCTGTTCCGGGTAAGAGCCAGACTGAGGATATCCAGAATAGAAGTACAGTCAGCGCTTTTTTCACTTCCCGCTATCTGGACCTGAGAATCATGACTGGAGACTATCTCGGCAATTCGTGTTGCCACACGGCAATGAATCCCTTTGGGATTATTCACCCTGCATTCGAGGGACTCGACACTCATTTTACCAGCCGTAAACCGCTTTTCTTTTTTGCTTGAGAAGAAGGCTGGCCGACCGCCGGTGTTACAGCAAACTGCACTGCTTTCATAAACCGCTCCTCCCCGCCCATACTGAAAATCTCCTGGCCGGTAAACTGCTCATGACGCAAGGTCCAGGTGAGAGGCTGGGCAGGAACAGTAAGTACTTTCATACTCAGGTGCCACCATTCATCCTTGCGAGTTTCATCACGCTCAATCGCAGTAACAAGCGCATACACGAGCATCTGCGGTTCTTTTGCAACCAGCAGCACCAGATCACCGGGTTCAGTTGTTTCCTTAAACCGGACATGTTCTTTTAACTCAGCAACAAGTTTCTTCACAGCAGACACCTCTTCTTCGTAACACTCTATTTTAGTTGGCCGGTTCAGTCAGCACCACCGCATCAAAAATAACCTCACCAGGACCAGCGTACCCCCGAACACTTTTGGCCTTAAAGGTTTTCAAGCCATCCAGCAGAGGCAAAATAACCTGATCAACCAAGATCTTACTCTTTTTCCCGGCGGCCCCGTCTCGAACCGCGACAACCGTTCCCACCCATGACACCAGCTCTTTTATAGAGTCAACAATAAGTGAGGTCCGAGCAAAAAGATGTACATTTGCTGGCTTTGACATGCCGGTGTCAACCGTTTTAAACAACTCATCATCAAGAAGACGGGAGGTCTTCTCCGCCAGTAGCTGCTCAATCTGTTTCCGGCTGTCGGCAACCAGCAAATAGTTATCCAGCACGGCGTAAGAGGGCCGCATTAACCCGTGTGCTATCATAACAGAAACAACTGGAACCCCGTCAATCGTGTCACGCCAGAGGGTAAGGCCTGAAAGACCTTTCTCAAGTATACCTGCAACCATCGCAGGCTCTTCTAACTCAAGAAAACAGCATAAACTTGGTACGGGGAAAAAACCTGAGGTTCTGATTTGGGTGACATTTATACCGAATTCCTGACCAAACAACGAAAGAAACTGGTCTATTTCAAGCCCTGTCTTCTGCCTGATCCATGCGGACATCTTATCAGTTGTCTCCCTGCCGGATTTTCCCGAGCTGGAAACAACCTCTTCCCACCATCCGGAAAGATCGAGCCAGTTACTCCAAAAATACATAACCAGCTCAGACGGAATATCAGGAAGCCGGCTATTTAACACAGGTCGTCTGGAATACAACTTTTTTTGCTCATTTGTGAGCTGGTCAGGCGACAGCTTGACAAGAGTGATCAAGCGCTGAGTGTTGCTATCGGTTGAATGGAAAAGAGCTATTTGCTTAACTCCGGAAAGTTGGCTGGAGCCAGCTTCACCAGCACTCTGCTGAGAGAAATGAGACAAGTGAAAAAAAGAGGTAAGGCGGGGAATGTCTGCATAAATAAAAAAATCGTTGCCCCTGTATCTTTTTCGAAGCTCTCTATAATTCTGGTTAGTAAGCAGACCGGTTTGCTCCTGAACACGATGCTGAAGTAAAAGATCAATACTCTGTTCAATAGCTGAGCGCCCCGGGGAAGCTACCAGATTCCCATCAATCAGAGCAAAATAGACATTGCCGCCACTGGCCAATTCGAGCCTTTTTATCGTTCGGCCCCGATACGTCAAACGACGAACCTTACCTTTTAACCAGGCCATGGAAGATAACAATGCGGGCAGGACAAGCCTTGACTTCAGAGTCGCAACCAGAATAACTCTTTGGCCCAACGGTGTTTCCGGCCGGCCAGAAACGGTTGTCTGCTCTGCTGGCAGCAAAGCAAAAACAACCCTGCTCGCAAATATTTTTTTACATAATGGACTGGAAAAACAGTCTATAACAGCGGCTGACTTCTCTTCCAGCCGTTTCCGAAAATCGGCTGAGACTGCTAACTGATCGAGAACATAGGGCCAATCAATGGAGGTAAGATTCCGACCGAATCTGGAGTTAAAAAAATCCCTGGCCGAAGCTGACGCATCTGTCCAATCTACCATCAGGACACAATCACTGGCCACCAGCTCAAGAGGGTCCTGGTATGGCACCCGATGATACATCAGCTGATACATGAACCCGCCCATCAAAAGCAGGAGGAGGGTCAGTAGAAAAAGATTTTTCATCTCTGCAGCCCGGATTTTAAAAAAAGGCCTTAACGGTCAGCAATTGTATTCTCCAGTAGAAAGTGCATCCAGATGGGCAGTTGAATACGTTGACTGACAATTGTAAAGGTTATTCTTCTCCAACCTCCCTGTTCAAAACCTGTTACATAAATCCGGCCGTAACTATTCAGGAAGCACCACGACTTTGGTATAACGTGTGGTCTGTAACTGGTCAAGAATGCCTCAGGTTCGGGGTCTACGCGTACCTGTTCATTTACAACCTTGAAGCGTACTTGTACTACTAGCGCAGGCGTAAATGAGCAAAAAAAAACCGTACCCGAAGGCACGGTTTTTCCCTTGAATTTGCGGAATCAGACAGATAATTCAGTTACCCAGAAATCATGCTTGTTACAAAAACTGGTCGCATACACTACTCCCTTGTAATTTGCAGGCAAATCATAGGATGACTCGGGTTTATCTGCAGCTGTAAAAGTTGTTGCACCAACAACCGTTCCGTCACCCAACACCAGGGTATGACGGACGATATAATGCTCAGCTGACATACCGTGCCGGGTGACGAGCATGACCTTACTTCCGTCAACGGTCACTTCCGGAGCATGACTACCAACTTTTTTAGCCCATTGACCAGGTTGCTTCTTGGTATATACTACTCCAGGAAAAGACTGATTGTCGGCAAAGGCTGCACCTGATGACATCATTGCGGCAACAGATGTTGTTACAACAGCAGTTTTTAAAAAATCCCTTCTGTCAATCATTGTGGACCTCCCTTGAACCATTTAAAGAATGATTATTAATTCTAAAACAGAAAGACAAATACCGCAACAATTTATTTCTACTGTATTTACTCGATCGTCCACACTTCGCAAAATCTATGCCACGGGAAGGACACCACCTCCAACACCACATAACACTGCAATTTGACGGTTTATTTTCCGTACCCATCCCGCTCAAAACAGCTTCTCCTTGCCTAAATGCCATTTTTCTGTTAATAATTTATGTTTGTTTATTGTGATTTCCATCACTCTTACACCTCTGACTTGTTATCTGGCAGAGGGATTTCAAACCGTTGCTCCAATCTTACAAACACCAACTCAACAGGAAAACTGTACCATTGAAAACAAAAATACTAGTTGCTAATCGCGGCGAAATTGCCATCCGAATAATTCGAGCAATCCAGGAACTGAATTGTGAGGCGGTGGCCATTTATGAGACACCGGATAAAGATTCAAGGCATATCCGAATCGCTAATGAAGCTATCTGGATTGGAGACGGCCCCAGGAGTGATTATCTCAATATTGACACTGTTATTGACGCTGCCAGAAAAAGCGGGGCAACAGCCATTCACCCCGGGTATGGTTTTCTTGCCGAAAATGCCGAATTTGCCAGAGCCTGTGAAAAAGAAGGGATAATTTTTATAGGTCCGCCGTCTCAGGTTATTGCTAACCTGGGCAACAAGGTCATGGCCAGACAGATTATGGCTGAGGCAGGAATACCTATGGTCCCCGGCACTCAGAATCTTGTCAGAGGAGATGAAGGGTTGCAGGAAGCCACCAGGTTTGGCAGAAAATATGGCTACCCCATCATGCTCAAGGCGACCTCTGGTGGCGGAGGCCGTGGAATTCGCAGAATAGAGAGGGAAGAGGATCTTGCTGAGCAATACGAAATTGCCCGGTCCGAGGCAATGGCTGCCTTTAACGACGATTCCGTCTACCTTGAAAAGGTCGTTGTCCGCCCTAAACATGTTGAAGTGCAAATTATTGCCGACCAGACCGGCCATACAGTCCACCTTGGCACCAGAGACTGTTCAATCCAGCGTCGTAACCAGAAATTAATCGAG
>QNYF01000222.1 GCA_003978695.1 Desulfobulbus sp.
ACCACCTCCGCAGGTATGGCAGGGGAAAGTACAGTTACGATCAAGACACCGGGCTGCTCAGGCCAAGGTTTCTCCCCAGAGCAACGGCCTCTGGCAAATTGCATTTTCTCAACCCCAGCGTGCTATCAGCCCGGGACAGTTTGCTGTTTTTTATCAGGAAAACCGACTTGTCGGATCGGGAATTATCACCTCTTCCCCTCGTCTTTAATCAGCAGCTGGCACTGGTTTTAGTTTTAGGCCACAGGCATTATGACATTTTCATTCAGAGACAGGAACTCGGAGACACCGGGATGCCTGCCAATTCTTTATTCCGCAGGGGTAACTCATCACTGGGATAGAGTTGGTTTTATAGTTACTATTCAGCTGCACCCCCTCTCGGAGTCGTGGCTAACCTGCGACAATCAAGACCACACGTTATGCCAAAGTCGTGGTGTTACCTGAAGTTACGTTTTATAAAACCTTTTACGTATACTGTGGAGATACAGTAAGGTTAGCAGATATCGATATCCGCAAAGGTCATTTTTCAAGGTTTTCTTATGACAAAAGTCGCTGTTGCCACACTTGGCTGTAAAGTCAATCAGTTTGAGTCTGCCTCCTTTATTACCGGCTTTAAGGAGCAGGGGTGCGTCATTGTTCCGGCAACGGAAAAAGCGGATATTTTTGTCATCAATACCTGTACGGTTACAGGAAGGGCCGGGCAGCAATCACGCCAGCTGATCCGCAAAATAATGCGGAAAAACCCTGAGGCCCGGCTTGTTGTTACCGGCTGTTACGCCCAGATGGCGGCGGAAGAACTCCTCGACATTGTTGTTGATAATCCACTGGCTATTATCGGAAACGGGAATAAGCATCTTCTGGTTAAAACAGCCCTGGCCGATAAACAGCCCGACATGGTCATGCTCACAGGCAGAATCAGTGCAAAAAAAGAGATCTGCCCTCTGCCGGTGCAGAGATTCAGCGGACGGACAAGAGCATACATGCGCATTCAGGATGGCTGCAATAATTTTTGTACCTATTGTATTGTTCCCCACACAAGGGGACGCAGCCGCAGCCTTCCCCTTGAACAGGTCCTTGAACAGATGCGTATTTTTGCTCAACAAGGCTACCTTGAAGTAATCATTACGGGAATAAATGTTGGCAAATATGGGCTGGATCTTAATGAAGGTGAGAGTATTTACTCGCTGCTTGAAAGACTGTGCAGGGATTTTCCCAGCATACGCATACGCCTCAGTTCTGTTGAACCCACGGAAGTTGATGAGCGACTTCTTGACATAATGACCCGCAACGCCAACTTTATGCCCCATCTGCACATTCCTCTGCAAAGCGGTGATGACGGGGTTCTGGCCCGGATGAACCGGCGCTATACCACAGAAACCTTTGTCAGAGCGGTCCAAAAAATCAGCTGCGCCCTGCCCCACTGTGCCATTGGCTGCGATATTCTGGGCGGATTTCCTGGTGAGGATGACAGCGCAGCAACCCATACGTTCAAACTTTTAGAGGGATTACCCATCAGTTATCTGCATGTCTTTCCCTACTCTAAACGGCCGGGAACACTGGCGGCACAGTATAAAAATCAGGTCCCTGGCCCGGTCAAAGACCAAAGAGTTGCCAGGCTCCGAAAACTTGACCAGGAAAAAAAACACCAGTTTTATACAAGGCACCTGGCAACAGAGCAGACAATTCTTGTGGAGCGCGTGCATCAGAAAACAGGTCTTTTACAGGGATTTAGCGAAAACTATATTCCAGTGCGATGTGAAGGCGCAGCAGATCTCGTCCGTACTCTGGTCCGGGTTCGCATTACCGAAGTTACAGATTCAGCCGTTCTGGCTGAAAGAGTAGAATAAGAAGCACATGTAACTCTTCAGGAGCCTTTTTTCGGTTAAACAATTCGTTTTCGTCCCAGTCGCCTCAAACCCAGTTTTTCATCAGCTCAAGGGGCGTCAGGTTCCATTTTTTGGCAATAAACGTAAACTTTTCAGCACCACGACTTTGGTATAATGCGTTGTCTGTAACTGTTCTGATGTGCCCCATATTCCATATTGTGGCAAGCAGGCCAACGAACAATAACAGCGAAGCGGTGTCGCACCTATGTGAGGCGGCCTGATTGTCGCAAATGGAGGGGGTGCAGCTTAATAGTCACCAATAAACTCTGGTGGTCTAATGCCTCTTGAGATTCACTCCGGAAAAAGGTAGACTCTAACAATAGAATTTTCACCCCTTTTTTTCTACAGGGGGCCCTGAAAAATACAACTTTTTGAGCACGCTCAGATAAATGGAAACCCTGAAAAGCATTTTTTCATGATTGCCTGCTGCTTAGACCAACACCACCAGGACCTTTTTTGATGATCGGTGAAATAATTGCCATAGGCGACGAACTGACCTCCGGCAGGATAGCCAACACGACCAGTGTCTTTGCCGCCCGACAGCTTTTTCTGGCAGGCCACGAAGTATATGCCATGCATACCATTGGTGATACTCCCGAACTGATCGGAGAAGCACTGAAGAGGGCTATCAAAAGAGCAGATTTTGTCATCGTCACAGGTGGACTTGGCAGTACAACTGATGACTTGACAAACGAAGCCGTCGCCAAAGCTCTGGATCGACCAGCCACTTTAAATACGGCCCTGCTTGAAAAAATTCACTCTCAACTACAGGGAGCTGGAACCAGCCAAATCGGGCTGGAAAAACTTGCCTGGCTTCCCGAAGGTGCGGAAGTGCTTAATGCTGATGAGCGAATGGCCGGGTATATGCTGGTTCATAATTCCACTCCTGTTTTTTTCCTGCCCGGTGTTCCAAGTCAGGCCAGAAAGCTGCTGGTTGACTATGTTCTGCCAATTGTATCCAGCTGGATTGATAACAGCAGCAATCATGTTCGCATGCGTCTCTACAAGACTGTCGGTTTGCCGGAATATGAAATAAATGAACGGCTCAACAGTCTGGAACAATACGACTGCATCAGTTTAGGATATTATCCGGTTGGCAACGAGGTGCACATCAGCCTTACCGTATCCGATCAGGATATACACTCCTCAGAGGATCTTTTTTCTGCAACGGATAAGCGTATTCGCAAAGTCCTTGGCCACCATCTCTATGGTACAGACCACGCCACACTCCCTCAGGTGGTAGGCGAATTACTGCAAGAAAACAATCTTACGCTCTGTGTGGCAGAATCCTGTACCGGGGGACTCATTGGCTCAGAAATTACCCGCGTTCCCGGCAGTTCACAATGGTTTGCCGGAGGCGTTATATCCTATTCAAACCATCTCAAAGAAATCCTGCTCAATGTTGACCGCCAACTTATTGCCGAACATGGTGCCGTCAGCGGGCCGGTTGCCCGGGCCATGGCCGGGCAACTGGCCAAACGGACAGGAAGCAGGGTTGCGATATCGGTCACCGGAATTGCCGGGCCGGGCGGAGGAAGCAAAGAAAAACCTGTGGGTACCGTGTATATCGGCCTGTTTATTAACGGACAGGTAAAAGACACTTTACATAACTTCAGTGGTAACAGAAGAGAAATACAGGAGATTACTGCACAGACGGCTCTTGATACTCTCCGCCTGGCACTTCTTGTTGAGTAGTATAAAAAATAGGGGTCTATCACTCCATGAGTGCCCCCCTGTAGTAAGATGCATTCAGAGTGAAAACAAAATCGCCTGCAAGGTAACTGCGTTATTTAAAAAACCAGGAGAACATCAATGGCTGTATCACCGGAAAAAGTAGCCGAAGGACGTCTCAAAAGTGTAGACAACGCCATCACCCAGATTCATCGCCAGTTCGGCAAAGGCTCCATCATGCGCCTTGGTAGCGATGAGCGGCAGAATATTCCCGTTATTTCAACCGGCACCCTGGGGATTGATATAGTTCTCGGCGTTGGCGGACTTCCCCGTGGCAGGGTCACGGAAATTTACGGACCAGAGTCTTCTGGTAAAACAACGCTTGCCCTTCATGTCATAGCCGAAGCTCAGCGCAGGGGAGGAAATGCCGCTTTTATTGACGCTGAACATGCTCTTGACACCTCCTATGCTGAACGTCTGGGAGTTGATGTTGAAAACCTGCTGGTTTCCCAGCCCGACTTTGGTGAGCAGGCTCTTGAAATTACAGAGATCCTCATGCGCAGCGGAGGCTTGGATGTAATCGTTATTGACTCGGTTGCTGCTCTGGTTCCACGGGCTGAAATTGACGGTAATGTAGGTGATCACCATGTCGGTCTGCAGGCACGTCTTATGTCTCATGCCATGCGGAAATTTACTGGTGTCCTGCAACGCACCAACACCGTACTTATTTTTATCAACCAGATCCGCATGAAAATCGGGGTGATGTTTGGTAATCCCGAAACGACCACCGGTGGTAACGCCCTGAAATTTTACAGTTCAATCCGGCTGGATATTCGCCGCATGACCCAGATCAAGGATGGTCAGGAGGTAATCGGTAACAGAACCAAGGTTAAAGTCGTCAAAAATAAGGTTGCCCCCCCCTTTAAGGTCGCTGAATTTGATATTATTTACGGTGAGGGGATTTCCAAAATCGGCGATCTGCTCGATCTGGGGGTAGAACAGGAAATAATTGATAAAAGCGGAGCCTGGTATTCGTATCAGGATGAACGTATCGGCCAGGGACGGGAAAACGCCAAAACTTTTCTCAAGGAACACCCTGAAATGCTGGCAGAAATCGACCGCAAGGTAAGAATGGGTTACGGTATGCCTGTGGATGATGCTCCAGAACAGACCAAGGCAGCTCCCCCTGAAGAACCACAAAAAAAACCTGAAGACGTGTGACCAATCTGGCAAACAGCCTGTCGGGACCGAACTGAAATGGAAATCATCCTGATTGCCGCCATGGCCAAAAACCGGGTTATTGGCCGGAACAACACCATTCCCTGGGACATCCCGGGTGAGCAGGCTCGTTTCAAAAAGATCACCATGGGCCACCCGCTTATCATGGGGCGCAAAACCTGGTTGTCGCTGGGACGCCCCTTACCCGGTCGGCAAAATATTGTTCTGACAACCAATACGGATTTCTCTGCTACCGGTGCCGACGTGGTTCACACCCTTGTCGAAGCCCTTGCCGCCTGTAAGAATGGAGAAAAAGTCTTTATTATAGGCGGTGAGCAGCTGTTTCGCAGCGTCCTGCCTCTTGCGGACACATTGATTCTCACTATTCTTGATCGTGAAGTACAAGGTGATACCTTTTTCCCTGAATTCTCTTCGCCCCCCTTTACCCTGAACAACTCGGAAAGAGTACAGCAGGACGACGCCTACACCATTATGACGTATACACGCACAGAACAAGAAACACTTTAACGATACTTGTCGATTATTTGCTCAACAATACTTTTACCCGTTGAATCCGGTTTCTTCATTTCCTGCAGAGTTGCGTTCAAGGCTGAAATCAACGAGTTATCTGTCTGCGCATTAAAGGCATAATATAAAGGATTTGAGTTGAGGGTAAACACGACATCATAGCCGTTTCGATCAATGTTCATCTGCTTCATTAAAAACCAGGCACTTGACACACTGAACGCCAAAAGATCTATCCGCCCGGACTGCAGTTTTTTTATATTTGAAACCGCACAGGCAATACCGTCCAGATTCTTCCGGGCAATACCATTCTTACGAAGAAATTGATCCGGTACACTGTCCCGAATAGTTCCGATGATGTAGGGGGATAAATCAGCCAGGCTGTGTATATTAATCTTCCGGTCTTTTCGGGCAATCAGGACGGAAGTTACATCTGTGATTGGCCCGACCCACTTGAACAACTCTTCACGTTCTTTGGTGCGCGCTGTGCTGTAAAGTATGGCTCCAGCTCTTTCCCTGGCCAGTTTATACGCCCTTGGCCAGGGCAGCAACCGGATACTTTTCCGACTTATTGGAATATTATTTTTATGAAGAATACGCAGCAGAATATCTGTTGAAAAACCGCGAACCTCCCCGTCATGAACAAAATTAAAAGGAGGTAATTCTTCCGTCACGACAGTCCATTTTTCCTGACCCTGGGCAGAATTAAACGGCAGCCCCGCCAACAAGGTCACCAGAAAGAATATGCATAATCCTCTTCCCATAATCCTCCCTCCCCTCATTTCCATTAACGAGTATCTTCTCTTTTCTTCAGTACTTTTGCTGTGGTTAAAAGTAACTCCTGTACCGTGACCGGCTTTTGCAGACAGGCACTCACATCTTCTCCCCGAAAAGAATCCTTCATTTCATTATAGCCTGTACACAGTATGACAGGCAGATCAGATCGTACAGCTCTAACCTTTCTGAACAGTTCAATACCAGTCAGCCCGGGCATGGTTAAATCAGTTATAAGCAGATCTATCTCCTGAAAAAAAGTAGAAATAGTCTGCCAGGCGGAAAGACCGTCCGCAAAAACTTCGACATCGTAGCCCGCCTGGGTAAGAATTTCCTTCATGAGATGACGAATAGACTCCTCATCGTCCACAACAATAATCCTCTGGCCCCGGGCATAATCAGCTGTAACCGTGTGCACTCCACCAAGAGTGCGAGGTTTGCCGGTTACGGGAAAAATTAACCGAAAAACGGTCCCTTTGTCCGGAACACTCTCTACCAGAATCTTCCCCTGATGTTTTTTTACTATACCTTGCACAACAGAAAGCCCAAGACCTGTTCCCCGTTCACTTTTCCGGGTGGTAAAGTAAGGATCAAAGATTCTATCGAGGACAGCTTTTTCCATGCCACTGCCATTATCTTCTATGGCTAATATGACATACTTCCCCGCTGGCAACTCCAGATCATCACCATTGTCGTCCTCTGGTAATGTGATATCGTTCAGGGATATAACCAATGTACCGGAGGATTCCGGCATTGCCTGAAAACCATTGGTGCAGATGTTCAGAATGACCTGATGAATCTGACTGGCATCAACCTCCACAAGAGAGTGTGAGTCAAGATGCTGAACAATTTTAACCGTTACGGGCATTGAAGAGCGCATAAGGTTCATCGCTTCGGAAACAACAGCGGCCAGGGGCAGCACTTCTTTTTTGGGCTCCTGTTTGCGGCTGAATGTCAAAATTTGCCGGACAAGTTCACGGGCTCGCAGCGATGCACGTTCAACCTGTTTCAGATGGCCGAACATTTTAGATGAATCATCGACCTGCTTTAAAGACAGTTCCGTATAACCAAGAATGGCTGACAAAATGTTATTAAAATCATGTGCTATACCACCGGCAAGCATACCAATGGCCTCCATTCTCTGGGCCTGCCGGAGCTGCTCTTCAAGCTGTTCACGCTGCGATATATCACTGACAAATGCCAGAACGACCTGTTGGTTGCCAAGTCTTGCTTCCTTTAATGCGACTTCAACCCAGAAAAAACTGCCGTCTTTTTTCCTGGCACGCCATTTAAATAACTGAGGCCCCTCAGCCAGAGCCCTGGCAACCATAACCCTTCTCTCTTTAGGGCCAAAAGGCGATTCACCACTCAGTGCTCCCTCCCCCAGGGTATGAATTTCATTTCTGGTGTACCCGTACATATCCAGCATGGTCTGGTTAACATCAAGTAGTGTCCCATCGATATTATGGATAAAAATTGCATCGCTGGTCGCATTGTAGATTTCACGATAGTTTCTCTCATTCTCTCTAAGCGTTTTTGTTTGACTCGAAATCTCCTCGAACATCCTGTTTGCGGCAATGACAATAGTGTTGAGATCTTTCTGAGGAAGAGGTGTCAGGCGCCCGGAAAAGGATCCATCAACCAGAGCCTGAAGCCTCTCTCCAAGCCCTGTAAGCGGTTTGACAAGAATGTGCCGTAAAATAAAACTGAGCGAAAGAGTATAGAGAAGGAGAAGAAGAAGAACAGTGAAAAAAGTCGTTTTCAAGGCCCGATTCTTTGCCAGAGCAATCTGGTTATCATTAAAGATGAGCTCAATTGAGCCAATCTGGGTGTCATCTTTGACAATTTTTCTTGAAAGCCGAGGCAATGACGACAACGTCTTCACATGGTTATTAAACACCTCGCCCATCCCCTCAGCGGTGATGAAAAGTCCCTTGACCCGGCCGGAACGCAGGTAGATGTTGGCGATCTCCTGTGCGGCTGTCTGGTCGAAATTGAATAATGGGGACACGAGAACCTGGGACAGCTCGTCAGCTGTTCGGTTGGCTTCCGTAATCAACCGGGTTGTGACGGAGCGGGCCGCTACATAAGTATACACACCGCCTAGAACAAAGGCGATAATTGTGGTAATAATGCTCAACCACAGCGTAAGCTCACTGGCAACAGTTCTTCTAAAACTCAAGTATATTGCCTCCTCATCTCGTTCCCAGAGTATCCTTCCCTTTTTTTAGTAATGAAACTCTTCTACAGTACAGGATTTTCTCTCATACTTCTATCACCTTTTTCTTCATAAAAGAACTGTCCTGATTATAGCTCATGCTACTTAATTAACAAACAATATCAGAACAGAACCATCAAGAATTATTCTCAATTATCTTGACAGCCCTCGGATAATACTTTAAAATTTATTCTCTTCAGGTAAAGAGTTATCAGAAATACACTGACCGACTTTTTACTTATCATCCCCTTTAAAGGAGGACACCTATGAAAAGCAAGGATCTGAAAAAATTCCTTGCCAGCCTGGGCGTAGCCGGACTTATCAGCGCCGGCGGCATCACCCTGCCAGGAGCTCATGCTTCAGGCAGTGGCTGAGGTCATGCACCCAGTGCAGGTAGCACTGACAAAGTAGAGCATGCAGCTGGCAGTGGCTGAGGCGGAACAAAAGACAGCGCCGTGAGCGCTGCAAAAGATGAAGCCAAGGCTATGACTGATAAGGCCACCGATGCTGCAAAAGATGTGGCAAAGGATGCTGCTGACACAGTAAAAGAGGCTGCAACTGATGCAAAAGATACTGTAAAAGATACGGCTGACAAAGCCGTTGATACGGTAAAGAAAAAAGCAAAAGCTGCTATTGAAGGTTGTTAGGTTTACACAACCGCTGACTTAATTTCCCGTGCATCCAGTACAGGAAATATGTAGATTACAGGGCCGGTATCCAGTTAAGGATACCGGCCCTGTTTATTTACTGGTATCAGGAGGTATTCCAATATGTCCCATTCGGAGATCAGACTGGAAGAGGTATATCCGGTAAGTGTGCAACTTCTCGGCTCCTTTCCCCGACTCAGTGATCCAATGGCCCTTCCCGAATTTTTAGGGAACAACTCGGATCTCTACGCTGATCACCCGTACCTTCCTGATCTGGCCTCAATAGAACAGGCGAGATACCGGATAGAACAACTTCCCTCCTCTTCTATTATCCCCACAGATTCACGGATAATCAATCCTGCCCTTGAACTTGTCCAGGTTCGCTGGAAGAACCTGGTTGACACCCTTGTCGACTACACAAAAAACTCACCGGAAAAAGGAGAAGACTTCATCCTTGTTTTCCGTAAACCAGGATCCGACAGCGTCCAGATTTCGTCTGCGAGCGGCCATGACCTGCTGGCCCTGAAAATTATCAACGAATCCATTGAAAGCAGCCAGGCAGCTGAGGAAGGCGGGGTGAATATCGGCATTATTGACGACATTCTCTACTCTGCTGTCAGCAGGGGCCTGCTTATTGCCCCTCAGTCAAGAATTACCCGTTCAGCAGACTTCCCGCGCGGCGAAATAACAGATCCCGCCTGGTTTTCCTCACCCACATTCACTCTCCAATGGCACATTACCCAAGTCTGCGACCTGCATTGCCGCCACTGTTATGACAGAAGCGACAGAAAAACCATGACCCTTGAACAGGGTATTCACGTTCTTGATGATCTCTACGATTTCTGCCAGAAGCATCATGTCTTTACCCAGGTAACCTTCACAGGCGGCAACCCTCTCCTCTACCCACATTTTATCGAGCTTTACAAAGAGACCGCTGATCGCGGATTCATGACAGCCATCCTGGGCAACCCCATGCCACGTCACCAGATTGAGGAAATGCTGGCTATACAGAAACCGGAATTCTATCAGGTCAGTCTTGAAGGATTGCAGGAGCACAACGATTATATTCGGGGACAGGGACATTTCAAACGGATTTTCTCTTTCCTGGATCTGCTTAAAGAGCTTGATATTTACTCAATGGTTATGCTGACTCTGACTCGCCTCAATATGGGAGAGGTACTCGACCTGGCGCAGCTTCTCAGGGAACGGGTAGACCTGTTTACCTTTAACCGTCTGGCTATGGTGGGTGAAGGAGCTGCTCTTGCCTCTGCTCCTACCAAGAGTTATCCCGCATTTCTTGAAAAATACATGGAGGCTGCGCAAAACAACCCCTGCATGAGTTTAAAGGATAATTTTTTCAACCTCCACAGGTACAAACAGGGATTACCCTATGTCGGTGGCTGTGCCGGATTTGGCTGTGGGGCTGCTTTTAACTTTGTCTCACTGCTGCCTGACGGTGAAGTCCATGCCTGCCGCAAGCTGCCATCCCATATTGGCAATATCTACCAACGCAGCCTCAACGAGATTTACCATGATAAACCCGCTGAAGAATACCGGGCCGGCTCATCTGCCTGCGAAAAATGTGCTATTCGACCTGTCTGCGGAGGTTGTCTGGCTGTGAATTATGGCTTCGGCAACGATATTTTTCATGATCTTGATCCCTATTGCTGGCTGAAATGAGCCATTTTGCTGTGATTCCCCCTGCACGCCAATACTCCTCATTAAATGGCTGCTGCCTCTTGTACTTCTTCTTTTTTTCTTGCCAGTAGCGAGTATATCAGTTATTATATTTTTCTAATAATTTTAAGGAAATAGACTACTTTTCTGTCTCTAATCAGCAACGTTTTATTTTATTTTTTGCTCAATAGCGAACAGATCATTTTTTTGCTTCTCGTATT
>QNYF01000210.1 GCA_003978695.1 Desulfobulbus sp.
GGCCCAGAACCCGAAAATCCGGGCAAAGGTTAATTATATCGGTTCATTCAGTGATGTAGCTCTTGCCGCTGAGGCTGCCAAGGCGCACATGGCTGCAGGCGCTGACGTACTCACCGGTACCGCCCAGATGGTTGTCGGCGCAATCGGTGCTGCCCGTGCCAAACGTGTACCCTGGTTCGGTACCCAGGCCAATCAGACTTCTCTGGCTCCTGAAATTGTTGTGGCCTCCCAGGTATATAAATGGGAAGTGGTCTTAAAGCAGATTATTGCAGATATGGACAAGGGCGTAAAAGGCGGAAAATTGTATAAAATCAATCTTGCCAACAACGGCATTGCTATCGAATTCAACGATGCATATAAACTTGATCCGGCTGTTAAAGAGCTGGGCATGAAGACCATTGCCGGAATAAAAGACGGTTCCATTACAACCAGCAGCAAGTAAAGGGCCTTTTTCAGAACTCCCCGGGCTCTCTGGACGTTTCAGATATTCCGGGGGCGATTTTTCCATCAATTGTTATAAAAAATGTCTCAAACAGCAAGCGATACGCCCATGTTGCAGATGCGTGGAATCACTAAACGTTTTCCCGGTGTGCTGGCAAGCGATCATGTGAATTTTGATGTCCGTGCCGGAGAAGTGCATACCCTGCTTGGAGAGAACGGTGCCGGAAAATCCACTTTGATGAAGATCCTTTACGGTTTGTACCAGCAGGATGAAGGGGAGATTCTTCTGCATGGCAAGCCTGTCAAACTGACCTCGCCCTCGCACGCGATTTCCCAGGGAATCGGCATGATTCATCAGCATTTCATGCTGGTGCCGACGCTGACCGTAGCCGAAAATGTGGCCCTGGGGCTCAAATCGACCCGGGGACCGCTCTGTGACCTGAAAACAGTTTCAGCCCGCATCACTGAGCTTTCCAAGACCTTTGGCCTGCATGTCTTTCCTGATGAGTATATCTGGCAGCTCTCTGTGGGAGAACGACAGCGGGTGGAGATCATCAAGGCGTTATACCGTGATGCCTCAATCCTGATTCTCGATGAGCCCACAGCCGTGCTTACGCCCAGCGAAGTTGATGATATTTTTAAAATTTTCAGGCGATTGGCCAACGACGGCCGGGGCCTGGTGTTTATTTCACATAAACTTAAAGAAGTGCTGGAACTCAGCGATAGAATCACTGTTTTGCGCCATGGCCGGGTGACCGGGCATACCACTCCGGCAGAATCAGATCGCCATGACCTGGCTCAGCTCATGGTGGGACGTGAAGTAAAGCTGGCTCCGGACGCGCATGACATCAAACCCGGAAAACCGCTGCTGGTCATTGACAAGCTCTCTGTTGACGGCGACCGGGGGCGACATGCGGTGCAGGGGCTGAGCCTTGAGGTGAAAAGTGGTGAAATTCTCGGGATTGCCGGTATTTCCGGTAACGGGCAGCGTGAGCTTGCCGAGGCCATTGCCGGGTTGCGTACCCCGCAGGCAGGAACAATAACCCTGGACGGTCATAACACCACGGCCTGCAAGCCCCGACAGGTGCGGGAGAAGGGGCTTTCCTACGTCCCGGAAGAACGGATGAAGGACGGTGCAGTGGGTGAATTTGATATTAAAGAAAATCTCATTCTCTTAAATCATAATAAAGCACCTTTCTGCAGCAGGGGATTTTTAAATTTTGCCAAAATCACCGAGCATTGCCGGCGACTGGTAAAGGAATATGCGGTCAAAACCCCGTCTCTTGAGACCACCACCAGCAATCTCTCAGGCGGAAACATTCAAAAGCTGATCATGGCCAGGGAGCTTGATGCCGGGCCCAAGGTGCTTGTTGCGTCCCAGCCGACCAGGGGCGTTGATATTGGCGCTGCCGAGTACATCCACAAACGTATTGCAGCCCAGCGGGAACGGGGGACAGCGTCAATTGTGATCTCCGAGGATCTTGACGAGGTGATGGCCCTGTCTGACCGAATCGCGGTCATGTTTGACGGAAAAATTATGGGGATCATTCCCCGAAAAGAGGCCACCCGGGAATCCATCGGCCTCCTGATGACCGGTGAGCAGCAGCACGAAGAAGGGCTGAGAAGATGAAGATGAGCAGGGCCGGGTTTATTGACTGGCCAGATAAAGTCATAACCCTGATGGGCATGTCCGGGGTGGGCAAGACAACTCTTGCCAGCCTACTGCCCAGAGATGAGTGGTTTCATTACTCGGCAGATTATCGCATCGGCACCCGTTACTTAAAAGAACCGATCCTTGACAACATCAAGGTGCAGGCCATGGAGCAGCCTTTTCTCCGTGACCTGGTGCTCAGTGATTCGCTCTCGTTCCGCTGCAATATTACCTTTCAGCATCTCAAGCCGGTGGCCTGTTTTCTGGGAAAAATCGGCGACCCCGAACTTGGCGGCATCTCCATTGAGGAGTTTAAACGCCGTCAGCGGCTGCATCGTCAGGCAGAAATCGCCGCCACCAATGACGTGGGTGAGTTTATCAGCAAGGCAAAAAATCTCTACGGACGTAATCATTTTTTAAATGACACCGGCGGCAGTATCTGCGAGCTGACCGATGAAGAGGCCTGGAATACGTTGTCTGAGCACTCGTTGATTATTTATCTCAAGGCGGATGCTGCCATGGAAAAGGTGATGATAGAACGTGCCCAGGCAGATCCCAAGCCGCTCTACTATGACGAAGATTTTCTGGATCGGCATATTGCCGAGTTTCTCAAAATCAACGGGCTGACCAGCAGCGACGAGATGAACCCGGACGAGTACGTTCAGTGGGTGTTTCCGCATCTTATCAAACATCGCAGGCCACTTTATGAGCGTATTGCCGGTAAGTATGGATACACCGTGGATGCAAACAGGGTGCTGGAGGTGAAAACAGAGCAGGATGTCCTCAGCCTTATCAGCGAGGCATTATAACCTTTGTAACTCTTCAGGTGGGTGCGAAAAACTTGCAGAACCACAGTCCTGTAACTGAATTGTAACTCACCTTATCCAAAAAACATTTGCAGGCACGGAGCTCACCCCGCCGAAGCTGGTGGTTTTCATGGTTCGTTAGGGCCGGCAAACCCGGGCCAGCCATGCTGGTTTATCGAGCACTATGCAGAGGATTATACAAGACAAAACAATGGATCATATTCTTCAACTCAAATGTCTTGTCTGCGGCCGGGAGTATTCGCCGGATGAGATTGACTATATCTGCCCCGAACACGGCAACGAGGGTATTGTTGACGTGCGCTATGACTATGATCTGATCAGTACGCGCATCAGTCGGGAAAGCCTTGCCGAAAACCGGGATTACTCTATCTGGCGTTATAAGCCGCTGTTGCCCATGGCCATGGATGCTGAAGTTCCGCCACTTGCCATCGGCTGGACACCACTGTACCGGGCAGAACGGCTGGCAGAGAGGTTGGGGCTGCGTCATGTTTTTGTCAAGGATGACGGCCGGTTACCCACGGGAAGTTTTAAAGACCGCGCCAGTGCGGTGGCAGTTGTCAGGGCACGGGTGCAACAGGCGGAAATAATTACCACAGCAAGCACCGGCAATGCAGCTGCTGCGCTTTCAGGCATCTGTGCCTCGGTGGGCCAGAAAAATGTGATCTTTGTGCCCGAGTCCGCACCTCCTGCCAAAATTGCCCAGCTGCTGGTGTATAATTCAACGGTTATGCTCATCAAAGGCAGCTATGACGATGCCTTTGAGCTCTGCCTTGAGGCGGCTGCAGAATATGGCTGGTATAACCGCAATACCGGCTATAATCCCTATATGACCGAAGGCAAGAAAACAGCAGCCTTTGAGATCTGTGAACAGCTGGACTGGCAGGCACCGGATGTGATCTTTGTCAGTGTGGGTGATGGCTGCATCATCGGCGGGTTGCATAAGGGCTTAAAAGATCTGCTGGCGCTCGGCTTTATTGAAACCATGCCGCGCATCATCGGAGTACAGGCAGAGGGCAGTAATTATTTGTATGAAGTCTGGAAAAATAATGAGGATGTCCTTACCAGGGCACCGGTTTCCGGCAAGACAGTTGCTGACAGTATCAGCGCCGGACTGCCCCGGGACCGGATCAAAGCGCTTGCCGCAGTCACTTCGACCAATGGTGCCTATGTTGAGGTGAGCGATGATGAAATCCTTACTGCCATCCCTGAACTGGCCCGGGGTATCGGCGTATTTGCCGAACCTGCCGGCGCTGCCGCCTGGGCCGGGCTGGTCAAAGCCGCAAACACCGGACTTGTGGCTGTGGATGAACGCATCGTGGTGCTCAATACCGGCAACGGCTTAAAAGACATTGCCGGCGCCATGACAGCGGTGGAAATGGCCGGGAGCAGACCGAGCCGCATTGCACCGGATCTGGAAGAATTGAAACGTGCCTTGAACAAGGCGTGAATAAAAATACAATATCTTGAAATGACAAGGAATCATAATGAGTAACAGAATAGACCTGCATCTTGAGGATGAAGGCAAGCTGAACAACGCCATCCAGCGGGCGAAGGAACAAAATATCATCATCCCCACCTTTAAGCAGATGATTGACCCCTCCCTTATCCCGGAGGGTATCAAGCATAAACTTACAGATGTCGGCCTCTGGGATCTCAATCCGCTTAACCTGTTTCGTATCAACTGGCATAATGAGCCAAAAGAGAGTGGCGGCAGATTTGGCGGCGTGAATTATCTGGTGCTGCCCAAAGAGCTCACCGGCATTGATGCCCGTATTGTTATTCTGCTGGGTAAATGGTTTCCGACAGGTGCCCATAAGGTGGGTGCGGCCTATGCCTGTCTGGTACCGCGTCTTGTGACCGGACAGTTTGACCCCACCACCCAGAAGGCGGTCTGGCCGAGTACGGGCAACTACTGCCGGGGCGGTGCTTACGACTCCAACCTGCTGGCCTGCGATTCCATTGCCATTCTGCCCGAGGGCATGAGCAGAGAGCGTTTTGACTGGCTGGCTGACGTGGCCGGAGAGACCATCAAGACACCGGGCTCCGAGAGTAATGTGAAGGAAATTTTTGATAAATGCCATGAGCTGCGTAACTCAGGCCAGGATCTGATGATCTTCAACCAGTTTGAGGAGTTTGGCAACTATCTCTGGCATTACGAGGTCACCGGCAGGGCAATGCTTGAGGCACTGGCTGAGGTCATGGCTCCGGGCGACCGCTTTCGGGCAACGGTTTCCAATACCGGCTCGGGCGGTACCATTGCCTGCGGCGATTTTATGAAGGAACAGTTCCCGCTTTCCAAAATCGTGGCCAGCGAAGCCCTGCAATGCCCGACCCTGTTAAATAACGGTTTTGGTGCCCACCGCATCGAGGGCATTGGCGACAAACACGTTCCCTGGATTCATAACGTGAAGAACACTGATATTG
Organism: Desulfobulbus sp.; assembly: GCA_003978695.1. Classification (GTDB taxonomy): domain Bacteria; phylum Desulfobacterota; class Desulfobulbia; order Desulfobulbales; family Desulfobulbaceae; genus Desulfobulbus_C. The sequence goes on from QNYF01000210.1 coordinate 5,344, forward strand.
TCACTGCCATTGATGATTTCGGCCCCATGGGACTGATCAGGTTGTTCAACGAGCCTGCCGGTAAAGAGTATCTGGCCAGCCAGGGGGTCAACCCTGATCTGGTTGATGACCTGCACCTGATGGGCATCTCAAGCATTGCCAATGTGCTGGCAGCAATCAAGACCGCAAAATATTACGAGATGGACGAAAGCGACGTGATTGTAACCATGGCCACGGATTCCATGGAAATGTACCAGAGCCGTCTCACCGAACTTACCGAAGAAGAGGGCGAGTTTACCCCCACGGATGCTGCGGCCACCTTTCATCGGTATATGCTGGGCGAGACCACTGACAATATGCGGGAATTGAGCTATGTGGATCGCAAACGCATCCATAATCTCAAGTATTTCACCTGGATCGAGCAGCAGGGCAGGAGTTATGACGAGATCCAGGCGCAATGGTATGACCATGAGTACTGGACATCCATTCCCGGCTCCATGGAAAAAATCGATCAGCTTATTGAGCAGTTCAACGAGCGCACAGGATTGTTGAAAGAGCTGGGCTGATATGGCACGGATCTGGTTGAAGAATCCACTTGCGGTTGTTGTGGATGATGCAACGGACGCAAGCGGCGGGATCGTCATTGAGAACACCCGGATTGCGGAGCTGCTCGGGGCCGGGGAGGGGCCTTCAGCACCTGTTGATGCAGTCTTTGATGCGTCCGGGCATGTTGTTCTTCCCGGTTTGATCAATACCCATCATCATTTTTACCAGACGCTCACCCGGGCCTGTCCGGCAGCCTTGAACAGGGAACTGTTTCCGTGGTTGAAAAGTCTGTATCCGATCTGGGCCGGGTTGAGTGAAGAGATGATCCATGTTGCCACCCGGCTGGCAGCGGCAGAGTTGCTGCTTTCCGGCTGTACACTGGCGGCGGATCATCATTATATCTTTCCCGAGGCTGCACGGCAGGCGCTGGATATTCAGGTCGATGCCATCAGCCAGACAGGTATCCGGGCAACACTTACCCGGGGCTCAATGAGCCTGGGCGAGGATGAGGGCGGGCTGCCGCCACGCAATACCATCCAGCGGGAAGATGTCATCCTTGCCGACTGTGAGCGGGTTATTGACAGCTACCATGATCCGGCTGAAGGCTCCATGCTGCAGATTGCTCTTGCCCCCTGCTCACCTTTCAGTGTGAGTGAGGAGTTGATGCAACAGAGCGCAGCACTTGCCCGGCAAAAAAACGTCCGGCTGCACACACATCTTGCGGAAACAGACGATGAAACAGATTTTTGCGTTGCCTTGTTCGGGCTGCGTCCGGTTGATTACCTGGCGCGGGTCGGCTGGCTGGCAGACGATGTATGGCTGGCCCACGGCATTCATTTTAACAGCCGGGAAATGAGCCGTCTTGGAGCTGCCGGGGTTGGGATAAGTCACTGCCCCAGCTCCAACATGCTCCTGGGCTCAGGACAATGCCCGGTTCGTGAACTTGAACAAGCGGGCTGCCCGGTGGGACTGGGCGTGGATGGCTCGGCCTCCTGTGACAGCTCCAACATGATCCAGGAAGTACGACAGGCCCTGCTGCTGCAGCGGCTGCGTTATGGCTCTGCGGCAATAACCCATTTTGACGCCCTGCGCTGGGCCACAAAGGGTTCGGCTGCCTGTCTTGGCAGAACGGACGTGGGAGAAATCAGTCCGGGCAAGCAGGCTGATCTTGCCCTGTTCACACTTGATGAGCCTCGTTTTTCCGGGGCAGGCGACCCTCTGGCCGCCCTGATACTTTGTGGTGCACACCGGGCTGATTATGTTATGGTGGCCGGTCAGTGGAAAGTGAAACAGGGGAGACTTGCAGGTGTTGATCAGAAAGCCCTGCTTGCCGAACATACAAAAAATGCGCAGTTGTTACTCAACACCGTATGAACAGGAGAAAAATGCAGCAGTACCGCTGTGCATGAAAGTTGACGAGATGGTTAACCAATGGTGATTCGTCACCACTTATTATAATCTCAAAAGGAGAGAGAAATGAAAAAAAGTATTGGAGCAATGGCGCTTGGTTGCGCTCTTATTGTCGGAAATCCGTGGACGACTCCGGCTCAGGCTGGCGGAGGCTATTTCCATAACTCAGAAGTCCAGATGCATGCGGATTATAATCGTGACAAGGGCTTTGGCAGCACAACAGAGATCTGGACTGCTACCTTCCAGCATTATTCCGAATGGAAATATGGTGATGTTTTCGGCTTTCTTGATATCGAGGGGAAGGATGACTATAAACTCGAGCCCGCACAGTATTACGGGGAGTTTGCCGGTCGTTTCAGCCTGGATAAAATCATCAAAGGACCAGAGCAGGGAACCAATCTGCTTGGCTCGTTTCTCAAGGAAACCTACATCAAACTTGAAATCGACAGTGGTTCACCGGTTGACGGCTATGACTATATCGATGACTCTTTGCTCTATGGTATATCCTTTGATCTGGATCTGGGACAGCCGAACTTCGGTTATGCCAATCTTTCATTCCTGGTCAAGGATTATGATGCTATTGACGGCCATGATAAAAGTGATACCAACTGGCAGGTAACCTTTGTCTGGGGACAGCCGTTTTCTCTGGGCAGCCTGAATTTCGATTTTCAGGGTTTCCTGGATGTCTGGGAATACGACAACGAGGTGGTTGTCCTGACAGAGCCCCAGATTCGTCTGCAACTTAACTCCTTTGTCGACAAAGGTGATTTCCTTTCTGATTCCGCCATTGGTATGGAGTTTGAGCTTTCCAACAGGTTTTTCAGCCAGAGTGACAGTGACTGGTATCTCAACCCGACAGTGTTCTGGGTAACAAAGTTCTAATTTTACCGGTTCATTGATGTAAAGTGTAAGGGCGGCTGAGCAATCGGTCGCCCTTTTGTCATTAATCAAGGGAAGTTTCTCGTTTTTTTTTAAGACGTTATGATAGACAGACAAATCCTTACCCTGCTGGAACAGGGGCAAACGCTGGCTCTTGTTACCATCATTGATAAAAGCGGTTCCGCTCCAAGACTACCCGGGTCGCAAATGGTGGTGGAGCAGGACGGTACCCTGCACGGAACCATTGGTGGTGGCAGGCTGGAGTATACAGCCCATAAAAAGGCCAGAGAAGTTGCTCTTGGCGCACCGCCGATCCTCACGGAATTCGACATGCGGGGGAGCGGTGTAGATGACGATGCGGACATGGTCTGTGGCGGTATTCAACTGGTACTCATTGAACGGCTGATTCCGGAGATGGTGGCACTTTATACCCGAGCCGTGGAATGCTTTACCAGTGGTGCTCCGGGAGCCTGGATCATTGATATTACGGATCCGGAGCATCCTCAGCGCTCGTTTGTTGATATGCGTCAGGCCGGGTCGTTGACAGAGGATATTGATTTCCCGGAAATTATGCGAGGCAGAGTCACCCGCCTGATTAAAACAGCAGGCAGGTCTGTAGTGGTAGATCCTCTTCCCAAAAGCGGAACGGTCATGTTGGTCGGAGGAGGGCATGTTTCAAGAGAAGTGGCAATGCTTGCCGCCTATCTCGATTTTGAGGTGGTTGTCTGTGACGACCGCAGGAAATTTGCCAATAAGGAGCGGTTTCCCATGGCTCGAGCAACCCGTCTCATAAGCGGGTTTACAAATGTCTTTCACCTGTCTGAACAGGACGAGGAGCTCTACCTGCTCATCATGACCCGTGGCCACAGTTTTGATCAGACCGTCCTGGCCCAGGCCCTGCAGACAAAGGCCCGCTACATCGGCATGATCGGCAGCAGGCGCAAGCGTGACATAATTTATGCAAACCTGCGTAAACAGGGATTTACCGATGCCGACTTTGCACGGGTTCACTGCCCGGTGGGATTGTCAATCGGCTCGGAAACGCCAAAGGAAATCGCTGTCAGCATAATTGGCGAACTCATCGCCTCCCGGGCAGGTGTTTTGTAACGGCGAATACACAGAACTGATATGCCGGAAATATTTGCGTCCATCATCAAGGAAACAGACCGGGCCATTGCCATTACCGGGGCCGGAGGAAAGACATCGCTCATGTTTCTCCTGGCTCATGCCCTGCGGGATAGCGGGAGAAAAGTCATCTCCTCCACATCAACCCGTATTCAGATTCCGACTGCCAAACAGAGCAATACCGTCGTGCTTGCAGCAGAAAAAGATTTTCAAGTTCGACTTGAACGCGGGTTACGAAGGAGCAGACACGTAACCGTGGCACATCAAATACTGCCCGATAACAAGCTTGAGGGATGTACGCCAGACACCCTTAAGCATATTTTCAATCACTCATCGGCCTCGGCAATTATCATAGAAGCTGACGGCGCCAGAGGCCTGTCTCTCAAGGCCCCGGCCGAGAACGAACCGGTGGTGCCCGACTGGGCCGATGTGCACATTGCCGTTGCCGCCCTGGACTGTCTTGGTCAACCCTTGACCAAGACAGATGTTTTCCGGCCGGAATTAGTCGCCACCATCACGGGGCTCCAGTTGCAAGAATCTATCACGGTCCAGGCTTTCGCCCACTTAGCCGTCCACCCCCAGGGCATGTTTAAAAGTGGTCCACCAGCAGCTCGCAGTTATTGTTTTTTAAACAAGGCAGAAAATAAAACCACCCGTGCCATGGCCAGGCAGATTATAGCCATGGCCAGCCATCTCCAGGGTAACACCTTCCACTTCTGGGTATACGGCTCAATTCTTCGCAACATCTGTATAATCCGGCCTGCTCAATAATTCTTGTAATCTCTTTAGGGACGAATTTATAGTGTTAGCGTGCGTTAATCCCCATCCCTTGGGGGGCTGTTCATTTGTCTGTTGGAGGATTGAGGTAGAAGTATTTGGGAGGGTTTCGTTCTTGGGCGCAGCTCCTGCCCGCAGCAAAGGCTGTAACTATTCAGCTGCACCCCATCTCGGAGTCGCGGCTTACCTGCGACAATCAGGCCGCCTCACATAGGCGGTGACACCGCTTCGCTGTTATAGTTCGTTGGCCTGCTTGCCACAATATGGGGCACATCTGAACAGTTACAGACCATACGTTATGCCGAAGTCGTAGTACTACCTGAATAGTTACCAAAGGCTTATGTTTTCGGCAAATGATCCTTTATAATGGCATATATTGCCGGTCGTTTTTCCCTGATTTCTTTGGCGCTCAGCCCCTCGAGAGAGTGTGGGTACTTGAGCCAGCCTGCGGTTTCGTGGA
>QNYF01000178.1 GCA_003978695.1 Desulfobulbus sp.
CCCAAAAATACTTTCCCAGGAGCCGGTGACAGACCAACTGACCGTTAGCCAGGCGTACGGCCAGAATATCACCCACCCGGTATTTACGCTGCCTGCGCACCTGAACACGATCCTGATCATGAAGGACCGGCTCCATACATTGCCCAACGACTTGAAGAGTAATCCCCTCCGGGGAGGCCATTTCGTGCAAGCCGCAATCAATAATTTTCGTGTGCTCAGTTAAAGTCATGACCTGCGAAATAAATCTTTCAGAAAAAGGGGTAGGGTCAAGGAAAGAGGGGTTAATTTTTATCGTGGTCAGTCCCGAATGGCGCTAGTTCAAGATGCTCAACTACAAGATATTCACCAAGAAAATGCTATTAAAACAGTAAGTAACCTTGTCGTTTCTATTGATTAAAATTGCTTAAACCAGCGGCATTCTGGTCAGTCCCTGATTGCTTTTGCTGATTGTTTGCTTTCCGCATTCAGGTCTCATTTTAATGCAATGAGGCTGCAAATAACCCAACAATACCAACAAGAAGGCTAACAAAGAATAACTTAAAAGTATGAGCTTAGTTCTTTTTATGAAGCTAAATGTCATGAACACATCACCAATATTACGAAATATTTTTACTTTACCATACAACATGTATGTCACTAGCAAAAAAAATCCGACAATAATAATCCACCAGGAGGTGAAAAGAAGCAATACTCCCTCGTTCATTTGGGTCTTTGTCATAGTTGCGGAAGCTATATTTATCATTGGTTGAAGTTTAGATCGAATTTTCAGGAAGTTAGTTGTCAGCCAATGAGTATCCTATTTATAGGCATCAGGAGGATCAAAATGTGCTAACAATTTTCTTTCCGCCAAAATCCTTTTACCCAATGATGAGAAGGATTTTGGCAGAAAGAAAATTGTTTCTACCCAAATTCATCGCGTCAACTCATTCCGCAACTATGACAAAGACCCACAAAAGTCAAAAGTAGCCCCCTACCCTACAATAAAGCCAACGCCTTCTGTCTCTCTCAAATTTTAGTAAAAACGCCTGTTTGTGGCATCAATACGTGATGCCACAAACACAGCTGGGGATGCAATGTCTGCTTGTTTGCTCGTGGCATGACGAAATGTTTTTTAGAAGGCTGTTTTGGTCCGACCACGTTTTGATTATTGGTCCCCTATTCTTTTTTTGCCGGGGTGGAACGAGCCAGAAACGGCCGTTCAATCAACGAATAGGTAAACACCGCCACCAACCAGGTAAACAGGGCCACAGGAATGGCAAAAGCAAGATTTACCGGCACCACTCCAAAATAGTAATCAATCATACCCTTGTACATATCCCGTGTCATACCGTGTATCAGATAAAAGCTGTAACCGACGATACCGACTGCCCTGAACATGCGCAACGAAAGTATCCTGCATACGATGGAACGAGGTGTTGCCAGCATCAGCGGAAACAAAGCCACACACATGTAGGCAAAATGCGCTTCATTGGACAAAAATTTTATCATGCCCATGGGAATCTCAATATACTGAAAAGTCAACCGGGGAAAGGAAAGGGCCAGAATTGTAACAAAAACAAAAAACGTTAGTGTGGAGAGGGAAAAACGGGCAATCCCCCTGGTTCGCAGCCATTCATGCAGCCGTTCCGGACGCAGATAGCAGACAAAGACCCCGGCCAGAAACCAGCCGATATACGGAGGAAACGGAATCCCGGTTGCAAACATTGTAAACGGTATAAGATGAGGCTGGTAGATCAACTTAGCCGCCACAACACCCAGCAAAACCAGAACAGCGTAGTGCGACAGCTTGCCCACAACATAAAAAACCAGCATCATAAAGGGCAGGAGAAGATAAAACAACATTTCCTGCGGGATAGTCCAGAGGTGGGATTCCGTGTACAGAAACACAAAATGATTAACCAGCGATTGATAGTGACCGGTAATGCCAAACATCAGGACAATGGTCACATAATACATAGGCACGATCCTAGCCAGTCGACGCCGAAAGTAACGGCTGAGGTAGTGCCAGTTGACGGCGCGTTCAGGCGCGGTGACAAAAGGCTGGGTGAGCAGATACCCACTGAGAATAAAAAATATCCAGACCCCCGTCCTTCCGGATGCGGGCAGAGGAGTCAGGGTATGATTCAGCAGCACCAGCAGTGCTGCCAGGCCCCGCAGTCCGTCGAGTTCCACCCGAAACCTGTGATCGCCGACCTTTCGGTGAAACATATCACCAATGGCCGGAATTTTGAGCAGATCTATCCTGCGGACCAGGAAAAACATACCCGCGGCCAGCAGAAACGGCATCACATACTGGATAAAAAAATTATTGAACCTGACCGGTGCCTTAAACTCTACCTGGATGGGACCTGTCGTATTTTCAAGGACAAGCCAATTTTCACTGGCTATTATGGTCGTTGCGGGTGATCTAGCCTTAAGAAGTGGAATTAACTCCTTGTAATTGAGTACGATATCCTTTGCAACATAGCTCCGGAACACAATGTTATTAATTTCCAACTTCGCAGGGATCAGGGTCTCAATGGCCACATCCGGCGTAATTGCGTTGCTCAGTTGGATCCGGGCAGTGCTCCAGTACGAGCTCACCGGAGCGGGAAAAGACTGCTTCCAATCCTCATATTCTGCGTCTTTTATCCCATTATTTGTCCGATAATACAGCAAAACATCATGATCTGAGCGAACAGCCACGTCACTGATTACACAACGTGAAAGGGTATCGTAAGTGAGCAGTTGGTGAACGATAAAACCAGTAGCAAGGGCCAGGATTACGGCCAGAATGGTTCTTTGTGAAAAATTGTTCTTTTGATCGGCCATTCGTGTAAATGGGGAAAGGTGAGGTGATAAATAATTGCCTTCCAATCGCTGATGCCGCGAGGGAAATAGACTATTCGCCGAAGATTCAGCGGAAAAACAGATGCCCTGGATCATATTCGGCTATTCATTTTTTCGATAAATTCCCTGCTGAATATGCCTACTGACCCTGGACGCCCACAACAACTGAAATACAACTGAAATACAACTGAAATACAACTGAAATACAACTGAAATACAACTTATAATACAGGCAGATAATTGGCAATCCTTTTCTGCAGAAGTCGCTAACTACTTGTCCTGAAAATATTGTTTATGATCGCGATGTTTCAAATATGGAGCTGAATTGATGATGAAGGAAGGTGTTACATGAATCAGGCTGTCAATCACAGGTAATACTTGGTTCCTCGTAACCAGGCCAGCCATCATCAAAAAATCAAAATCGTCTTGCTCTGTAATCACAGGACATCGATTATTCTGCAACAGGTTATCTTGGTCCGACCCCGTATTGATCATTTATTGCTCTGTACTGTTTCCAAGCTGGATACGGGGTCGGACCGAGATAACATCTTGAATATTATGCATTTTATTTCTAACAACAGGTGTTTTCATGGCTTAGAGTGTCCTTTTGCCGTCTAAAACAGTGCTGCAAGGTGTTACAGACTCTTTTCAAGTGCTGCAGATCCCTTGTTTTCGATTATGGATCGTACAGTGCCCCGCTTGCAAACTGCCGGTGGATATCTGTTGTGAATGATTTCCTGCCAACGGCAATTGACTCACTCCAGTCGTGATTTCTGCTCAAGGCGTTATTATTAAGCTCAGCAGTTATCCAGCTCCTGTGCTCTTTGCGCAATCTATTTTCATCTCGTACGGAAAAATAATCCACCAATATTCTCCTGTTGATGATGCCATAGCGCTTTAGTTTGTAGAGTAAGCCGACAAAAGGTTTATGTCCGGTATTGAACAGACTATATTCTGCTGCTCATACAATCACTGCGCTTCCTGATCCACAGCCTGTTCAATATCACGAGTATGGGCATTAACCAGGGCTTGTGCCTGGCGGGCTTTATCCATTGGTTTACGGATATGATCAACAGCCTGTTTGGCGGTATGATCGGTGAATTGCTTTATCTTTGTTGGTTGTTCCTTCTCGGTATCAGATGAACAACCACTGCACAGGAGAGATACCGACAAGACGAGAGCCGACAACCAGAAGATAAAATTTTTCTGTTGCTGCATCATTCAACTCCTTCAAGTTTCTGGGCAACTGTGGGGAACAGGCTCATATCGGTATGGGGCAGAAACAAAGAAGCCATGTAATGCTGCATGAATTCAGGATTTTCAGCCAGTTCCATATTTGTCATCAGCTGGCGGGCATCGACCCGCTCCCTGAAGCGGTCAACATCAGACAGACTGATCTGACAACCGAGCATGGAGGCGTTGCCAAGATAATAAAACTTGTCGCGGTCAACATCCGGTAAAAGCCCGATGCAGATGGCTCGCTCGAGATCAATATAGGCACCAAAATTTCCAGCCATAATCACCCGGTCCAGATCATCAAACCCCAGCCCTACAGATTCCAGCAGAGTCTGGTAACCGGCATACATGGCCCCCTTTGCCCGCATCAGGTTATCCAGATCAACCTCGGTGATAACAATATCCTCACCAATTAACGAATCCTGCGCCCAGGCAAGAACATATTCCCAGCCGTCACGGCCAGTACGGATTCGGGGAATATCCAGATTTCGCTTGAATTTACCCTGCTGATCAATAACTCCGGCTTCAAGCAGCTCAGAAACAATAGAGATCAGGCCTGAACCACAGATACCCGATGGTTTGATCCGGCCAATGGTCACAATCATCGGGTCAAAGGTTTCAGGATGAATATGGAAATTCTCTATGGCACCGTTTGAGGCCCGCATTCCGTACTGAATACCGCCACCCTCAAAGGCAGGACCAGCAGAACAGGCCGCACAGACCATCCAGTCTTTATTGCCCACCACAATTTCCCCGTTGGTGCCGATATCAATAAACAGACTCACCTCTTCAGATTTTGCCATCTGGCAGGCATGAACACCGGCGACAATATCACCCCCCACATAGGAGGCAATACAGGGGTAGAGAAACAACCGCATCGAAGGATGTGCATGAATACCAAGCCCCGCCGCCTTGGTCAACGGAAACTGGCTCACACTGGGCACGTAGGGAGATTCCCGGATATACTTCGGATCAAGCCCAAGGAGCAGATGTGACATCACGGTATTTCCAGCCGCCATAATATAGGATATATCTGAAGGCGAAATTATCATTTTCCGGCAGATATCATCAATAATTGTATTAATTGTTTCAATAACTTTATCCTGCAACGCCTTCAGGCCGCCCGGTCGTGCGGCGTAGATGATCCGTGAAATCACATCCTCGCCAAAACTGATCTGACCGTTATACCCAGAGGCCTCGGCAATAATTTTCCCGGTATTGAGATCAACCAGGACTCCTGAGCATGTCGTGGTCCCGATATCCACGGCCAAACCATACAGCCTTTTTGTGGTATTGCCGGCTTCGACATCAATTATTCGAAATGTCTCGCCCTTGTTTTTTCCACGCAGGAGCAGCAGGGTGATTTTCCAGTCTGACTCACGCAACACCCGGGGCAGATGTTTGATCAGTTCCGGGTGATCATAGGAAGGTTCTCTGGAGTCACCGGGCATGACCAGTTTTATGCCTCTCATCACCCGCTGCATATCAGAAATATTATCTTCCATGGTGGGCGGATCGAGCTCGAGATAAATCTTGCTGACCGGCGGATCAACCTCCCAGGTGCCAATCAGCGTATCCAGGGCCTTGGCGGAAATAGTCCGGGTTGTTTTAGGCTTTCTCTTAAGAGCCTTACCGCTCTTGGTGGTCATTTCCGGGATTGTGACCTTAAGATCAGACTCAACGGTGGATAAACAGGCCAACCGGAACCCCTTATCCCAGTCTTCCTGCTTCAGATTACTCTTGGACGAATGCACCTCACCTTCATCAACCACCACCTTGCATTTTCCACAGACCCCGTCACCACCGCAATAGGCATGGATATACACACCAGCTTCGGCAGCGGCTGAAAGTAAGTTCTCGCCCTTATCAACGGTAACGGTTATGTTGTCCGGTAGAAATTCAATGGTATGTTTTGTCATGGAAGGCTCCGTTTTCAGGAAGGAATTATTTTTTTAGAAATAGGAATTTATAGCATAAAACCCCCTGTTAATCAATGAAGGAACACCTATGAGCGATGCAAATGACCCCGAATGGCTTAGAGTAGACCTGGACTGTCCTGAGCCACTTCTTGAAGCAGTCACAGATGTACTTGGTGTTCTCAGCGGCTCAGGAGTTGAAGAAAAGCCGGTACAGGAAGGAACAAGCAGGCTCAGTGTTTTTTTCAAACTGCGTGCCCCGGATAATCGCCAGGAGATTTTATCCCTTCTCCAGAAGGAGCTGGCAGCACTTTTTGCCATCTATGACAAACCTGTCCCCGATCTTGCCAGCTCTTTGTTGGCAGACGAAGACTGGGCGACATCCTGGCAAAAATACTTTAAACCATTTTCCATTATCCCCGGCCTTGTCATCAAACCGGGCTGGGAAACGTACCAGCCCGCACAAGATGAACACGTCATAGAAATGGATCCAGGCATGGCATTTGGCACAGGCAAGCATGCCTCAACCCATCTTGCCCTGCAACTCATCCATTACTGCCTGCAGGGTGCAGCGGATAAAAAAATGCTCGACGTGGGCACCGGGACCGGGATTCTGGCAATGGCTGCAGTCCTCTTTGGCGCAGGCAGCGTTGTTGCTCTGGATAATGATCCGGAAGCGGTCAGAGTCTGCAGAGAAAACATAACCCAAAACAACCTCTTGGCAGCCATCGACTGCCGGGCCACAGATATCAGTGAGATTGCAGAACCCTTTGATCTTATATGTGCAAATATTGTCTTTAATGTGCTGGCTGCCATGCTGCCGGAATTCAGCCGTCTGCTGGTCAGTGGCGGACAGCTGGTACTTGCCGGAATCCTGCAGGAAAAACAGGAGGAAAAAATACTTTCACTGGCTGCAGAAAAAGGATTTTCTGCCAAAACAATACTTCACGAAGGAGAATGGTCAGGTATTCTCCTTATCAAAGGATAATCGTAGCTCTTCAGGAGCAGGACGGTGGTTCTGCAAGTTTTTCACAACCATCTTAAAAGTTACAAAATAATCAAAGGATTATTCCACTCTGGAATTTTCCGGTTTACACTCTATTTTTCAACAGGTATCGTTGCTATTCAGGTGGGTGCGAAAAACTTGCAGAACCACCGTACTGTAACTATTCAGGAGTGCCTTAGATTCGTTCATTTAAGACTGTGAAGCGTACTTGTGCTACTCAAGCAGGCTAAAATGGACGAAGATCAGGTGCTCCTGAATAGTTACCAGGTGTCTTGGATCGGAGTCGATGTTGACCGGTAACAGCGACAAAAAAATATTTCTCCGGATTTTGAGGATATGGTTATGAAAAAAATGTTTTTACTTCTGGGCCTGGTAGCTGTCTTTGGCCTGTCTCAGGCTGTTTATGCTGCTCAAGTCATAAAGCTGGGCGTTGTCACCAAACCAGGCTCTGCCCAGAATATTGTGGCGGAAAAGTTCAAAGAGCTTGTTGAACAGCGATCAGATGACGCCTTTACTGTTAAAATCTATCATTCAAAATCCATTGGCAATGAGACGGAGATTCTCCAGCAGATCCAGATGAACACCATTCAGATGGGGGTTATCACCGGCGGGCCGTTTGACACCTTTGATCCCATTGCCAGGGTCATCAACTATCCCTTTCTGTTTAAAAATGGAGAGCAGGCCGATGCAATTCTCGACGGCCCGCTTGGTCAGGAAATTCTTGATGATCTGGCAACGGTTGGCTTTAAAGGGCTTTGCTTTTCTGAAAATGGCTTCCGCAATCTGACCAATAATAAAAAATCCGTCAAAACCGCTGCAGATATTAAAGGATTAAAAATCCGGGTTATGGCCTCGCCTCTGCACAAGGCAATCTGGAAGGCATTGGGGGCAAACCCCACCCCCATGCCCTGGCCTATTTACACCGAACTTGAACAGGGAGTAATTGATGGCCAGGAAAACCCGCTCTGGGTTATGGAGGTCTATAAATTTTATGAAATTCAAAAATATATGACCCTGACCCGTCACGTCTACTCCCCGCATATTGACGTAGCTTCAATGATCTGGTGGAAAACACTTTCTCCAAAAAATCAGCAACTGATTCACCAGGCCATGAAAGATGCCGCCAGATTCCAGCGCAAAGATAATCGTGATAAAGACGGGGCACGCCTTGCCCTGCTCAAGGAAAAAGGAATGATTATCGAAGAGCATCCTGATCTTGATTCCTTTCGGGCAAAGGTTGCAGACTTAAAAAACATGGATCTTTTTCAAGAGCCCAGGGTGCATGCCCTGCTCCTGAAAATCATGGCGGCAACCAAATAAGATGCGCATGAGCAGCTCAATGGGCAGGACATTGTTTTTATTCTAGCCCCCTCACCTGCCCTTTGCCGTGGTGAAGATTCTCCGCAAAATATCTGCATCCCTTAACAGAGGGCAGGAATACCTGCTCTCTGTTTTGGGGATCTCCATGGCTCTGCTGGTGGTGGCACAGGTGTTTTGTCGCTACATCCTCAACTCCTCACTTTTCTGGTCTGAGGAACTGGCTCGCTACATGCTGGTCTGGCTCAGCTTTATTGGCGCGACCGTTGCCTATTACCGGGGGCTTCATCCCGGGGTAGATATCGTCACTTCCCGCCTGCCTCTATCAGGTCAAAAAATCGCCGGGCAGCTGGTGCATCTTATCACCATGGCTGTTGCCCTAGTCATGCTTATTGCAGGCAGCCGTTTTGCATGGTTTATCCGGCTGCAGATATCACCTGCTCTGTCCATCCCCAAATGGATTATTCTGATGATAATCCCCTTGAGTGGTGGAGTGCTGTTTATGTATGCACTCTCCTTTCTGCTTGACCAGGACAGGGGAAAAGATTGATGACCACCGCTTTCCTTCTGCTCTCTCTGCTGATTTTCTTTGCGATAAACACTCCCATTGCCATTGCCATTGGCGCAAGTTCCATACTGGCACTTGTTGTTCAGGGAGACTTTCCGTTGATGATGATTGCCCAGCGCATGTTTTCCGGTACAGATTCATTCCATCTTATGGCAGTGCCTCTGTTCATGTTTGCGGGTGTACTCATGGAGGCCGGAGGAATCAGCAAGCGACTTATTGACCTTGCCAACAGCCTTGCGGGATGGCTTCCCGGCGGCCTTGCTGCAGTAACTATTGTTTCTGCTATGTTCTTTGCAGGAATTTCCGGCTCGGCTGCAGCGGATGCCGCTGCCGTGGGCGCTGTGCTTATTCCGGCCATGAAACGCTCGGGCTATACCTCTGATTTTTCAGCCGCTGTCCTTGCTGCGGGCGGGTCAATCGGGGTTATTATTCCGCCTTCAATTCCCATGATTATTTTCGGCTTTCTTACAGGTGCCTCCATTGGCCGTCTGTTTGCAGCAGGAATTCTGCCGGGTTTGCTGATCGGCCTGTCTCTTGTTTGTATTTCCACGCTGATCTCACTTAAACACGGCTACTCCGCTGTCACTCCATTTTCTTTTGCAGAGCTGAGAACAACGTTTAAACGGGCTATTCTCGCCCTGGGAGCGCCCATTATTATTTTAGGCGGTATTCTCAGCGGTATTTTCACTGCAACCGAGTCTGCGGCTGTAGCTGTCTTCTATGCCCTCATCCTGGGACTGTGTATTTACAGGACCATCCGGCTGCGCAGCCTTTTCATGCTGTTCAGAGAAGGCGCTGTAATCTCGGCAGTTGTCATGTTCATTATTGCCATGGCCTCAATTTTCAGCTGGATTGCAGCCATTGAAAACATTCCGGCGCAACTGGCCGGGGGGTTGCTGGCAATCACTGATAATACCACCCTGCTTATACTGCTCATCAACCTTGTTCTGCTTATTGCCGGAACTTTTATTGAGACTACTGCATCACTCATCCTGCTGGTTCCCATGATCACAGCCATGCTCCCGGCTCTGCACATTGATCTCATTCAGCTCGGTGTTATTGTGGTTACAAACCTTGCAATTGGCATGCTGACCCCGCCAATGGGAATCTGCCTGATCGTTTCCTGCTCTCTTTCCGGAGACAGGCTGGGCGCTGTGAGCAGAAGAGTGCTGCCCTTTCTGATGATTTTACTGGTTGATCTGCTTATAATAAGTTTTTATTCACCACTGACCATGTGGCTGGCCGGGATGGTTGCTCATTAAAACACTTCTTTTCGAGTAGATAGAGACATGAAAATCACAATTATAGGATCAGGTGCAATGGGCTGCCTGTTTGGCGGACTTCTTGCCGAGGCAGGCGCAGATGTACACCTGCTCGATATCTGGGAGGAACACGTCCAGGCTCTTAATACGTATGGCGTCTCGATCAGCTCCAGCGGTGAGGAAAGACATATTCCTGTACAGGCGTCAACTGATCCGAAAAAAATACAACAAACCGATCTTGCCCTTATTTTTGTCAAACACGCCCAAACTGCCAA
>QNYF01000183.1 GCA_003978695.1 Desulfobulbus sp.
AAAAGCATTTTACCATCCATTTTGACAGTTTCGGCCATCCGTTAGTAGACCACAAACGCTACACAACACAGATCGTGCTCAAACAATCGGGAAAAAACAGCCCCCTGACGCTCTTCAATGCGCCTACTGTCTTCACCGGCATTGAAGACATAAAATGATGCTCCTGACAGTTCCCACGACCTATAGCGACTCTTTTCTGGATCAGATTACCCAGATCAACGAAGAGGTTTGCAAGACAGGCAGCAGGGTTTTTGAGCTGTACGGCTCTTTGCAATACGGCATCTTTAATTCCGCCAGACCGGCAAAATACCTGCCCGGAATAAGCAAAGAACAGTTCGCCCATCACGTGCAGGAGGCCCAAAAAAAAGGCCTTTGTTTTAATTATCTCTTTAATGCCCCGGTGTACGCCAATCTTGAATACACCCACAAGGGACGAATTGAGCTTGAAGAGATGCTGCAGTTTCTCGTGGACAGCGGTGTTCGTGCCGTAACGGTCACCATCCCGTATCTTATCGAAATTATCAGCACAACGTTTCCGCAACTGGAGGTGGTCGTTTCAACCATTGGCTACGTTGACAGCCTGCGGGGCCTTGAACAGTTTCACAGGGCTGGTGCCAAACGGGCTGTGCTGGATGTTGAGGTCAACCGTGACTTTCCTTTTCTCAAATGCGCTGCGAAACAGAGCCCTATTGATATAGAGCTCATTGTCAATACCGTGTGTCTGTATCAATGTCATTATAAGCATAATCATTATGCGGTCGCATCTTTTGGCTCACACGACAGCGTTGCTCACCCGGGCGGAACGCCTTACAACCAATTCTACCTCAACTGGTGTTTTCTTGAAAAGCTGCAACACGAGGGCGAATTCCTTAAAAGTCCGTGGCTGCGCCCTGAGGATATGGGATTATGGGAAGATACAGGTATCCGTTTTTTCAAACTCGCCGGCCGCGGACTCCCAGAACAGGAAATTATCCGATTATGCCGGGCCTATCTGACCAGATCATTTTCCGGCAACCTGCTTGATCTGCTCGGCTGGCCGCACTGGCAGCAGTTCAGCAGGTGCCCGGACGGCACAACCCTTCCTGCTCTTGATATAGTGCTCGACAACAGCAAGCTTGAGGGCTTTCTCACCTTTTTCAGCCAAAAAAACAACGACTGCCGTCTTGGCTGCCGGGACTGCGGCCATTGTTCTCGATGGAGCAAGAAGGCCCTTAACTGGCGCGACGACATCCTGCGGGAGAAGTATATCGACAACATGCGTCGAAATATCCACAGCCTTGTACACCACATCCCAACGGTCAGCGAAACCCGGCAAGCCGAAGCATCCTGGCAGCAACAGGTAAAAAAACAGGATCTGTCCTGATGAAGAAAACTCTCCTTATCACCGGCGGGACAGGAATTCTGGGCAAACATCTTGTAACCAGATTTCTCGCCAATGGTCACAGGGTGACGATCCTCTGCCGGAACCCGAAACCTGATCTATTTCCAACCAGCAACCAGCCCCGCTGGCTGCAGGGTGACGTATCACTTGCCCGGCTGGGACTTGAACAAAAGAGCTATCAATCGCTCGTCAAAACGACAGATACCGTTTTCCACCTTGCCGCGCGCACGGATTTCAAGGGAAAAAATCTGGAGGCCTACACGCCGGTAAACATCAACGGTGTCCGGACTATTTACAGTTTTGCAGCAAAGGCCAACGCTCCTCTTCATCACGTCAGCACCGCCTTTGTCTGCGGACGGCAGCAAGGTACACTTTCCGAGCAGATGCTTGACCGGGGCCAGAAATTCCGCAATTTTTATGAGGAGAGTAAATTCCGGGGAGAATGTTTTTTACGAAAACAACAGGCCGCAACCGCCCTGCCGATTACCATTTATCGGCCAAGTATAATTCTTGAGCGGCAGCCTGACAGAAATTCCGGTGGAAATTTTGGCCCGTTCACCTTTCTGGATGCAATTTTTCGGCTTCTACTCTCACTCAAACGACAACAAAGTTCACCTGAGATCATCAGAGTCCAGGGCTGCCGCGAGAGCAGCATGCCCTTTATCTTTGATGATGACGCAGCCGAGACCATCTACACCCTCTCAAACCTGCCTGAACAGCTCGGCAAGACATTTCACCTGACCACCGCCTCTTCATTTGCCAATAATGAAATTGAAAATCTGTTTAATCAGGCATTTGGCAGGCAGGTTGTCTGCTGGGCCAACGCAGAGGACATCCTGAAGAATCCTCTCAGACCTGCAGAAGAGCTGCTTGCCCGCCGAACAAAAGTCTATGCTGATTACCTCGACCTGAACCTCGACTTTACCAGGGCAAACCTTGACGATGCTCTGGGCGCACAGACATTGCCAGATCTCTCGACCAATGAAGTTCTGACCGCATTTTCCCGCTTTCTGGCCTGCAGAAAAACAGGGGAAGCCTCACCGGCACCGCTCCCGGGAGACAGGACTGCCGGAGACATAACATTATATTTCACCAGATACCTGCCGGAATTTCTCAACAGGCCCATGTTACAAAATCTTGTCAGCCTTAATACGCTTTTCTGGCTGAAAATACAAACTGTGGGCACCTGGAGTATCCAGATCGGCGAAGGATGCCTTCGGACCATAAAACCCGGGAAAACAGGTGCTTTCGGCTATACCGTGACCCCGGACACCTTTCTCAAGATTGTGCGGGGGCAGCGCTCGCCCCAGGAAGGATTCTTTCAAGGTCAGATTGCCATTAACGGTGACACCAGAGAGGGGCTGCGCACCGCCACGGCCCTTGAAGAATTTTTTTCTACCTATCCCTACCAGGAGGGGAGTTGCCAATGCCAGAAATGATCAAAGTAGAAGATGTCAGTTCCAGACCTCGAGAAGAGTCTGTGGAACTGTTTCGCAAACATATCAACCCCGGACTTGTTGTCCTCCTTGAAATGGGAGAATACACGGCAATTACCCCGGTCCATGCTGAAGGAGCTGTCATAACAACACAAGAGAACAAACATATTCTTGACTTTGTCTCCTCTTACGGTGCCCTCAACTTAGGCCACAATCACCCGCAGGTCCTTAATGCCGTGCAGGAAGTAACAGAAAATAAACGAGTTGATCTCTCAAAAGAACTCCTCTCTCCCTATGCGGCATATCTGGCGCATAATCTGAGTCAGGTAACACCGGCAGACCTTAACAAGTTCTTTTTCTGCAACTCCGGAACCGAGGCCACGGAGGCCGCCCTCAAGCTGGCTGCCCGCTGCTTCAAAGGCAAACGCCCGCAGTTTATCTACGCAAAAAACTCCCTGCATGGCAAAACACTGGGCGCACTTTCCTTTACCGGAGCACCCCGCCTGCGGGAGTATTTCCCCCTGCTGCCTGGTTTCGAGGTTCCTTTCGGCAAGAGTGAAGCCATTGAAAAAGTCCTGTCGGACAAAGAGAATCTTGAAAAAATTGCCGGAGTCATCCTCGAGCCCATACAGGGCGAGGCAGGAGTGATTGTCCCACCTGCGGGTTATCTTCAGGAGGTACGTGCCATCTGTGACAGGTATGGCGTTTTACTCATTCTTGATGAAATCCAGACCGGAATGTGCCGCACCGGAGCCATGTTTGCCTGTAATCATGAGCAGGTTATCCCTGACATTCTGGTACTTGCCAAATCCCTGGGTGGAGGGGTGGCTTCCATCGGCGCGACCATCTGCAGCGAAAAGGTCTTTGCCACGGCCTACGGCAACCCCCATGAATGTCTGGTGCAGA
This sequence comes from Desulfobulbus sp., assembly GCA_003978695.1. GTDB lineage: Bacteria > Desulfobacterota > Desulfobulbia > Desulfobulbales > Desulfobulbaceae > Desulfobulbus_C. The sequence goes on from QNYF01000183.1 coordinate 3,724, forward strand.
CATCAACCTTTGGAGGGCGCTCAACCGCCTGTGCCGCCGCAATGGCGGCTCTTACAGTCTCTGTGAATGAAGACCTTGCCGAACGGGCGGCCCGCCTTGGCAAAAAAATGTTGGCCGATCTGCGGAAAATTCAAAAAAAACATCCCGGCTGGATACGGGAGGTCCGGGGGCGCGGGCTGATGCTCGGTATTGAATTTGACGAAAACATCCTCAAACAGGCCAAAAGCTACCTGCCCCTGCATATCCCGGGACTTAAAACTGTTCTCCGCGAACACCTTCCCGGCATGGTTGCAGCAGCCCTGCTCAAACAGTTTGGTATCCTCGGCACCCTGATGCTCAATAACCGTTCCGTGCTCAGGGTGTATCCGCCTCTCATCATAGCAGAAAAAGATCTGGACTATTTTATCCGTTCTCTTGATGCTCTGCTTGCCCAAGGTCCAAAAAATCTGGTGAAAAACAGAGTAAACCATGCTCTATCATCATCCGGATTGAAATTCATCACCTCGTGGACAGGGGCTTTAACCGGTACAAAATAACATGCGTCCAACCAGCATTTACCATAAAGCCGGACAGACCATCAAATCTCACCCCGCCATTACCCTCTCTCTTCTTGCTCTTCTCTCTCTTCTGGGAGGATACGGCGCCCTGCAAAGCACTGTGGACAACTCTCTTCCGGTCTGGCAGAGTACAAATGATCCCCACTGGAAACGATATCAGGAATTTATACATGAACACAACATCCAGGACCCGCTGCTGATCTACCTTCAGGAGGCGACCACCCAGAGCATTGAGCCGCTGACAGAAAGCCTTGAACAGATCACACAGGTTGATCATATTTACAGTCTCAACGTGCGGACAAAGTCCGGGGGCACATCGGTACTCCTCTCGCTGTTTCCCGATCCCGGCCTGGTTCAGCATGAATTATCTCTGTTGCTGAATGAAGTCAGTACAATCATTGCCAGGGCAGATGTCCACAAGGTTCACCTGGGCGGGGTCTGGTTCTTGACAGACAGGCTCGACTCGCTCTCTGCCCGGTCAACACAGACCATGTTTCCCCTGGTGATCGGCCTGCTGGCAGGCACACTTCTGCTGCTCCTCCGTCAGATGAAAAATTTCATCCTGATTATGGCCTGCGGCCTGTTGCCTGGCCTCCAGCTCACCGGGTTTATAGCCCTTTCAGGAAACAGGATGAATATGATTCTTCTTGCCCTGCCGCCACTGACAATGATTCTTGGCATTTCACACGCCATCCATCTTCTGACAAAAACGGGAGGCGGAACAGAGGATTCCCTTGATGTTTTTGCCCGTGTCGCCCCACCCTGCCTGCTGTCCGGGGTGACCACAGCTCTTGGATTTTTATCCCTCACCTTAAGCCAGTATCCACCGGTCAAACAACTTGGTCTTTGGGGTGCTGTCGGGACCGGGCTTTCTCTGCTCACCTCTTTTCTGCTGCTGCCTCTTTTTTTTACTCCGGCAACTCAGCCGTATAAGTATCGTTTTCTGGAGCCATTGCTTACGAAAATTGCCCGTCGAAAGAAAATCATTCTCTTTGGATTTGCTCTAGCACTTCTTTTCAGCTTTATCGGAGGGCAGCAACTCCAACGCGGTTCCTTTATTCTTGATTTTTTTAAACAGAACTCTGACGTACGACTCGGCTATGAAACTATTGAAAAAGATGGCATTGGCCTTACTCCCCTTGAAATTGACCTTGGCTCAACCGGTTTTTCCAACCGGGAAATTGAAAAAAAATTCCAGACTCTTGCCGAACAACACCCTGAGATAACACATATTCTTTTTTCTTTTTCCAGCGGCATGACCGTTCCCGCAACAACCCGCAATGGCGCAGAATTTATCACGCCTACTGACCTTGATTTCATGCTGGAAGATGTCAGCAGGCTGACCCTGCTCACCCAAACGTCAGCCTCGGAGAAAACGCTTGCCCTGGTGGAACAGATAGAACAGTTTTGTCAGCAGCAACTGGGCCGCAGGCCGATACCCTACGTCACCGGCTCGATCCCCCTGTATACCATGGGACAGAAAAAGCTTTTTTCCACGCTGATCCTCAGTTTCAGCGCAGCATTCCTCTCTATTTCACTCATCATGGGGCTGGTGCTGCGTTCTGTCCGGCTGGGTGCGCTGGCAATCCTGCCTAACATCCTGCCGGTTGTTTTCATTCTCGGCATAATGGGCTGGGCCGGTCTGCCACTCAGTGTTGCCACGGTAACCGTTGCCTCCATTGTGTTTGGTATTGTCGTAGATGACACCATCCATTTTCTTCACAGCTGGCAAAACGCGAGCAGGCAGGGAGGTGATCAAAAACAACGGCTGCGAAAGGTCTTTTCCTATGCCGGCCCGGCAATGATAACCACCACTCTTGTGTCCGGTTGTGGTTTTCTGGGGTTTGCTGCCTCTCCTTTTCTGCCGCTACGTAACTTCGGGCTGCTGATTAGCCTTGCCATGGGTTTTGCCCTTGTCTGTGATATAGTTCTCCTGCCGGCCCTGCTTCTTCTGGAGAAACCGGACACAACCGACATTTCAAGGAGCCAGTCATGATTGACAGCACGATTATTTCCCGGATATTGTCTGTCCATTTTGACCAGCACCATGGTACAGCCTACTGGCTCGATAAAGAACAGCAGCTGGGAATTGACGTACAAAAAACCATCCGCAGCACCAGTGATTTTCATCTGCTTGGCCCCATGGATGTCGAGCAGCTTCGCACCCGTCCCCTCACTGATTTCATTCCCCGATCATTCCATGACAGGCTGCCAGAAATGCTCCTTTCAGAAACCGGCGGCACAACCGGCCCCCCCTGCCGTCGTGTATTTACCCGTCAGGAATTTCAAGCCGCCTTTATCCGTCCCTGGATGAATGCCGTTAAAAAACAACATTTTCCGCTCAATGGAATGTGGCTTTTTGTTGGTCCCGGCGGGCCGCATATTATCAGTCAGGCTGCCAGGGAAATGGCCAGGGCGACCGGCAGCCTGGAACCCTTTTCAGTGGACTGTGACGTGCGCTGGTTCCGGGGACAGGACAGGGAATCGCTGGGATTCAGGCTCTATCTCGAACACGTACTTGAACAGGCAATGAATATTATCAGCAGCCAGCATATTGATGTACTCTTCACCACCCCGATTCTGCTGACAGCCCTTGCCAAGAAGATGACGAAACAACAACGCCTGCAAATTGCCGGCATCCACACCGGCGGAATGGCCCAAAAGGCCGAACTCAGCGAACGCCTGCATGAGCTTTTTGCTGCGGCAGTAATCCTGCCCGGTTACGGCAACAGCCTCTTTGGCGTGGCGTTTGAGCAGGCCCCTCCAGGACAAAGCGAAGAATCCGTATTCTGTGTCGATGATCCTGCCCTGTGGCTGCAACTCGTCCCGATTACAGACACGAAGGATATTAATCTTGCAACCGTGTTGCCCGAAAAACAAACCGGACGCGTTGTTGTACACAGACTGGACCCTTCCTTTCTCCTGATTAACATGATTGAGCGTGACAGCGGGCACTATCCCGCAGGGAGCAACCGCAGAAAACTCCAGAACATAGGGCCGGTTGAACACAAGGTTGTCTCTAAAGGAGGGAGTGTCTATTAATGACAACGGAGACCTTCAATACGGAGCTTGCCATTCCCTGTCAAGTCGGGGCCCTGGAGGCCCGCATTCTTTACCGGGAAAACACCGCTTCCTGCGGGGTAATCATCTGCCCGCCACATCCTCTTTTAGCTGGTAATATGGACAACAATGTTGTTCAGGCTCTGGCGAAAACTCTCTGCAAACACTTTCCAGTGCTGCTCTTCAATTACCAGGGCGTAGGCAAAAGCAGCAGTTCCGAGCCAGATCTCCCCCTTTTTGAGTTTTGGGACAGGCTCGACGCAAGCGGTGATTTTTCCGCAATTATCTCAGACAGCCGTACAGTCGTCAACTGGAGCCGGAAACTGTTCCCGCAAAACCACCTGATCGGCTATTCTTTCGGTGCGCTGATGGCCATGCACGTTGCGAAAAAAGAACAGACAGCATCCCTTACAGCCATCACTCCTCCGCTGAATGCCTATGATTTTTCAGCGTTACATCACTTGCAAACTCCGGTGACTCTTTTTCTGGCCGAACAGGACGATCTCGTTCAAAGCGGGACTTTTGTTCAGCACCACAAGATTCCGGTTATCACTCTTTCCGGAACAGATCATTTTTTCAGGACACGGGAAAAAGAATTGGCCGGGCTTGTTCAAAAAACCCTTGCCTGAGCGTAACTCTTCATCTATGCAGGTTTGTTCGAAACACCCTGAAAATCAGGCCTATAACGCTGCCACTCTCTGCCACTACAGTAGTTGACAACTGATTTTATTGCCTTGCATCTGGACAATTCTTCATTATGGACAAATCAATGCCAGGGAAGTATACTTAATAGATTGCCTCTGGAAGAACAGCCGCCTTATGATCCTTGTTAAAAATCCATTTGGCCGGATAAGCTCCCGGGGCCTGGATTTCCATTAACAAAACTGTTTTCTACTTTGCTGCTTTCCTGTTGCTGCAGGGTAGAATGTCTGCCCACACTTGAGAGAAATTTATCCTGCCAGGGAGTTTTATAAAACTATGAAAACTGATAAATGTCGGCCGGTTGACGACACTCTTCGTATAGCGATTGCCAGTCTTGAAATGGAAATATCAGATACTATTCTGGAAGATCTTCTGACCGCACTTGCAAAACGCAGAAAAGATGATGCAAACAGCCATGCCGCTGACATTTTGTTACAAAATATGGAGTCGGTTGCCAAGCACATCGATACTCTCAGGGTCAAATCTGATCTCAGGGCCTTCAGCTTAATAGACGAGTTGTGGGACGCCTACGCCGAAATAACCCTGGGACTCACAGATGACGAGAGTTTTATCTTAGCCCTGGCCAAAACTCAGGACGTTCTCGACTGGCAGCAGCAATGTCTTATTAACGCACTTGAAAAACAGACAACTATTCCTGCAAAAGCAGCCTCTCTGCCCTCTCCGGCTGTTGCCCAACTGATACAGGAACAGATTACAAAAACCGGGAGCTTTGTCCGGCATGAAATTGAGTCTTTAAAATCCCTGGCCGGAGTGGCCCCTTTTCCCGCAAACCAGCCACAACAGGTATCTGAGGCCATGACAGAACAAATTCATGACCTGCAGGAGCTGTTTCAACAGGAAATCAACAAGCTGCGCCTGGAAATACATCCTGATTCAGACCAACCCACCCGTTAACATCCATCACGGCCCGCAACATGGCTGCTAAAGAGCATATTTTATTTATCTGCGACCAGTGTGGCTTTGAGAGCAGAAAGTGGCTCGGCTGCTGCCCGGACTGCGGAGAATGGGACAGCCTCAAACAGAAAAAAAAACAGCGCTCCCCCATAAACAGTCCCCCACCTGAACTCCATAGCCTTGGCGGCGACGGAGGCCGTGAACCATCCCGCCTCGTTACCGGAATAGGAGAACTTGACAGAGTGCTGGGTGGTGGAATTGTACCCGGCTCCATGGTGCTGATCGGGGGTGATCCCGGCATCGGCAAATCCACTCTTATCCTCCAGCTTCTCGCAGCCCTTGCCTCACAGGACCATCAGGTACTTTATGTTACTGGTGAAGAGTCTGTGGGCCAAATCCGGATGCGGGCTGAACGGCTCACCATCAAAGATGAACATATTGCCGTTGCCACAGAAAATTCGGTCCAGGCCATTACCGCCCTTGCAGAAACCGTCAAACCCGCTTTTCTTGCGGTTGACTCCATTCAAACCATGTACAGCGAAGAGATCGCCTCCGCCCCCGGTTCTGTCACCCAGGTACGGGAATCCACATCCCTGCTGGTCAATCTTGCCAAGAGCAGCGGACTTCCCATCATCCTCATCGGCCATGTGACCAAGGATGGCGCCATAGCAGGTCCCAGGGTGCTTGAACACATGGTGGATACGGTGCTCTATTTTGAAGGCGACCGGGGACAGGTGTTCAGGGTGCTGCGTACCGTAAAAAACCGTTTCGGCTCCACCAACGAGATCGGTGTTTTTGAAATGAAGGAAAGCGGGCTGGCAGAAGTTGACAATCCCTCAGCCCTGTTTCTTGCCGAACGGCCAGTCAACGTACCGGGCTCGGTGGTCATGCCAAGCGTTGAGGGAACCCGGCCGATTCTGGTCGAAGTGCAGGCGCTGGTCAGTCCATCAAGCCTTGGTACTGCACGACGCACAGCCATAGGGGCTGATCCCCAGAGGCTGGCATTGCTCACAGCGGTTCTTGAGAAAAAAATCGGGGTCACCCTGTTTGACCACGACATCTTTTTAAACATTGCCGGTGGTATCCGGATAGACGAGCCTGCTCTTGACCTTGGAGTGATCGTTGCCTTGCTCTCAAGCCTGTACGAGAAGGTGGTCGACCCCACCACCGTTGTCTGCGGCGAAGTCGGACTTGCCGGAGAAATCCGGGCTGTCGGCCAGATGGAAATGCGGTTGCTTGAAGCCAGGCGACTGGGCTTTAAGACCTTTCTCATGCCGGAATCAAGCAGCCGTCAGCTTGATAAGGAACCTTCAAAAGACATCGCAATCCATACCGTCCGCACAGTCCACGACGTTGTTGAACGCCTTTTTGTGTAAGCTAACTGTTCGAGTGGGTGCGAAACACTTGCAGAACCACCTTCCTGTAACTGTTCTGGAGCACCTCATCCAACCCGATTCATCCTTTTTGAGCCGCACCCCGCCATATACATTTCTGCCCGCCAGCGAGTACATAAATGTACACCTCCAACAACCCTCCCTGCACCAACCTCTATTACTTTCCAGTTATTTCAACAAGTTATAATATTTCATCATTTTGGCACGAGTATTGCAATTAGCAGGTAACACGTTAACCAATTTCGGAGGATGATCAATGGGACAACTCAATTTTTATGGAGCCTGGGCAGGTATATTGCTCGGATTTGTTTCCGGCGCAGTTATAGGGCTTTTCTTTCATCGCAAGGACTGGCTGGGTGGCTACAGCGCCCGTGCGAGACGAATGGTACGGCTTGGCCATATCTCATTTTTCGGCCTGGCAATCATTAACTTCTTTTATGCCCTGTCTGCCTCAACGCTCGCTCTTTTTCCGGGATCTACCCTGGCCTCATGGCTGTTTATCTGCGGCGCTGTGACCATGCCGACGATCTGTTTTCTTACTGCCTGGAGGCCTTTTTTCAGACATCTTTTCTTTATTCCTGTTCTCAGTCTGATAACCGGGACCATACTTTCATTTCAGGGAGCATTGATATGAAAAAATTACATATTGCCATGATAGCCATGAGTGGAATCCGGGCCTGCGACACAGAGCTTCTGGAGATGGGACTGACCCTGCCCGGCTTTGTTGAAAGGAGCAAGGTAATAGCTTCACTGCCAAGTCTTGGCCTCCTCACTCTTGCGGGTATGACCCCGGAACACCACACAATTACCTATTTTGAGGTTGAATCCTTAAATGACTCGCCACCAATGACGCAGTTAGCTGACTGCGATCTTGTGGCCATATCCAGCCTGAGTGCCCAGATCAAAGACGCTTACAAACTCGCTGATCGCATTTGCGCTCAATCCATCCCCGTGGTCATGGGTGGGCTGCACGTAAGCGCTGTTCCCGAAGAGGCTGCCCGACACTGCGACAGTGTTGTTGTGGGTGAGGGGGAGCCGCAATGGCTGAAGGTTCTTGCTGATGCAGCGAATAACAGCTTACAGAGATTTTACGTAAGCGACGGCAGTTTCAATCTGGATGATACACCCATGCCGGCATTTGAACTCCTTGATATTGAAAAATATAACAGAATCACCGTACAGACGAGCAGGGGCTGCCCTCACCGGTGCGAATTTTGCGCAAGTTCAGTCATGCTGACCAGCAGGTACAAACAAAAACCCATGGATAGAGTACTGGCAGAGGTTGACAAAATCTGTTCGATCTGGGCCCGTCCGTTTATCGAACTTGCCGATGACAACAGTTTTGTCAACCGGGACTACTGGAAAAAGCTGCTCCCCCTGCTTGCCCAAAAAAACATCCGCTGGTTCACGGAAACAGATATCTCCATTGCCAAAGATCAGGAGTTATTACAGTTGCTGCACGCATCCGGCTGTGTACAGGTATTAATTGGCCTGGAAAGTCCTGATGCTCAAGGCCTGAGAGGGCTTGAAACAAAACAGAACTGGAAGGCTCGCCAGCAGCCGGATTACGCTCGCTCAATTCAAACCATTCAATCCCATGGCATCAGTGTAAATGGCTGCTTTATTCTGGGAATGGACAATCATGACCCTGAAATATTTGACAATGTTTATCGCTTTGTCAACCAGACCAAACTCCATGAAGTGCAGATTACCATTCAGACTCCGTTCCCCGGCACCCCTCTGTACCAACGCCTTGCCCACGAGAACAGGATACTCAGCCCACATGCCTGGGAAAAATGTACCCTGTTTGACGTCAACTTTAAACCGCTCAACATGTCTGCACGGGAGCTGGCTTCTCAATTCAGGGAGCTTACTGCACGTCTGTACAGCAAAGAATCTACTGACAAACGCAAGCAGCTTTTCAGAGAGCAAATCCGGGCAGCATACCGGAAAAAAACAGATGGGACAGCACCAATGGCCCCGCAATCCAGTCCGGCCTGAGCTGTTTACCTGCACCTCCTGCAAATCTGATGACAAACAAATGCATATAAAATACAATACAACAATCGCTACGCTCAACCCAAATTTAACCACAGCCGTTTATGCAAAACCTTATCCACGACGATCCGCAACTGGCAGAGCTGGCCCTGGCTGAAGAACAGCGGTTGCAAAACACCATTAATCTGATTGCCGCTGAAAACCATTCTCCGCAATCTATTCTTGATATAACCGGCTCGGCCTTCAACACCAAGACCATTGAAGGCTATCCTGGCAAACGGTTTCATGCCGGATGCGTCAACGTGGACAGCGTGGAAACACTTGCCATTAAACGAGCCAAACATCTGTTTGGTGCTGAATATGTCAACGTGCAGCCCCATAGCGGCTCATCGGCAAACCTTGCGGTCTATTTCAGTGTGCTGGAGATTGGCGACACTGTTCTCGCCATGAGCCTGCCTCATGGCGGCCATCTTTCCCATGGTCACAAAGCCTCAATTACGAGTAAATGTTTTAATTTTTCCCATTACGAGGTTAATCCCCAAACCGGATTAATTGATTACGAACAGGTACGAAAAACAGCCCACAGCCTTCGCCCAAAGATGATCGTTGCCGGAGCCAGTTCCTATCCGCGGCTTATTGACTATAAGCTGATGGCAGAGATAGCAAAAGAGGTCTCAGCCTATTTTATGGTTGATATGGCACATATTGCCGGTCTTGTTGCCGCAGGAGTCATCCCCAGCCCGGTAGCCCATAGTGATTTTACCACCTTTACCTGTTACAAAACCATGATGGGTGGGCGGGGAGGCGTAATTCTTGCCCGCAAAGAATTTGCCAGCAGAATTAACAGCGCTGTCTTTCCCGGCTGTCAGGGAACAACGGCTGCCAACCTGCTGGCAGCCAAGGCATTAATCTTTAAACTGGCCATGGATGACCTCTTTGTTGCTGTTCAGAAAAAAACGCTTGCCAATGCCCGAAACATGTCCAGGGCGTTTCTTACCCGTGGATACACAGTGATTTCCGGCGGCACAGACAATCATCAGGTCATCATTGACCTCACGAATAAAAAAATCCCGGGAAAAACAGCGGAACAGGCGCTTGAAGCTGTGGGGATTATCATTAACAGGAATGTCGTTCCCGCCGACGCTGGCAAACCCGGACAGGTCAGTGGCATCCGGCTCGGCAGCGGGGCAATATCTGCCCGGGGCATGGGGAGCGACGAGGTGGATAAGCTGGTTGAATGGATGGATTGCATCATGGCGCGTCCCCACGATACTGCTCTTGCCGACAGAGTGGGCCGTGACGTGCTCGCCCTCTGCCATGATTTTCCAGTCAATGCCTGAACGGTGAGCTGAAAATATTTTCTGCAGTATTCCCCAACATACTCCTCTTGCCTCCCAACCTCAGCTGGCAGTACCGGCAGACTGCAAATTCTTTGCAACCCTTCTTGAAACATAACCATTCAGGTAGCATCACGACCTTGGCACGACCTGTGGTCTGTAACTGTTCAGCTGCACTCCATCTCTCGGAGTGCAGCTGAACAGTTACCTTGAAACAACGGTTGCAATTGAGTATAGACTTTCCTTGACAGCTGTTTTAGGTAATTGCACTATTTTTATATCGTTATTGTTCAACAAACCGGTTTCAAGGAGAGTCGTATGGGAGCATATGAAGCAATTTTTAAAAAGAGTATAGAGCATCCTGATGAATTCTGGGGCGAGGCTGCAGAGGCAATCGACTGGTATAAAAAATGGGATTCTGTACTTGACCGTTCCAACCCTCCTTTTTACCGCTGGTTTCGCGGTGGTGAATTGAATACCTGTTATAACGCTGTTGACCGCCATGTAAAAAACGGCCGGGGTGATCAGAATGCCATTATTTATGACTCTCCGGTCACTGATACTGTCCGGAAAATCACCTATAACGAGTTGCTTGAACAGGTATCCACCTTTGCCGGGGCGCTCAAGGCGCAGGGTGCTGAAAAAGGCGACACCATTATTATTTACATGCCCATGATTCCCGAAGCTCTGGTTGCCATGCTGGCCTGTGCCCGTCTCGGGGTTGTGCATTCTGTTGTGTTTGGCGGTTTTGCTGCAAATGAGCTGGCCATCCGTATTGATCATGCCCGGCCCAAGATGATCATCTGTGCCTCCGGTGCCATTGAGGGCAAAAAAAAGCTGGCCTACAAGCCCCTGGTGGAATCTGCCATAGAGCAGTCTGATCATAAGCCAGCAAATACTCTTGTCTTTCAACGCGATTTTATCACAGCTGATCTTAACCAGCCCGGCGATCTGAACTGGCAGGAAATTATTAAAACTGCCGAGCCTGCTGACTGCGTTCCGGTTGCAGCCACTGACCCGCTCTATATTCTCTACACCTCCGGCACCACAGGTATGCCAAAAGGTGTGATGCGGGATAATGGCGGCCATGCAGTGGCCATGCACTGGACCATGAAGAATATCTACAACATTGAGCCGGGTGATGTGTTCTGGTCGGCATCTGACGTGGGCTGGGTTGTTGGCCACTCCTATATTGTTTACGCTCCGCTGCTCTATGGTGCAACCACTGTTGTCTACGAGGGCAAGCCCATTGGCACTCCGGATGCGGGTGCGTTCTGGCGGGTCATTTCCGAGCATAAGGTCAAGGCCATGTTCACTGCGCCCACAGCCTTCCGGGCTATTAAAAAAGAAGATCCGGACGGAGTGCTGCTGAAGAAATATGACCTCTCAAACTATGAGACCCTCTTTCTTGCCGGCGAACGACTTGATCCCGACACCTATCACTGGGCCCGCCAACTGCTCAAAGTGCCGGTGATTGACCACTGGTGGCAGACAGAGACGGCCTGGGCCATCGTGGCCAACCCCATGGGCATTGAACAGTTCCCGGTCAAGCCGGGTTCACCCACCAAGCCAGCACCGGGCTATGACGTCAGGATTCTTGACGATGAGGGCAATGAGCTGCCTCCGGGTGAAGAGGGCAACATCGTGATCAGGCTGCCCCTGCCTCCTGGTACGCTGGCAACCCTGTGGCGCAATGACGAACGTTTTGTTTCCTCCTACATGTCTACGTTTCCCGGATATTACGAGACAAGTGACGGCGGCTACATTGATGAAGACGGTTACGTGTTTGTCATGGGCCGTATTGATGATGTTATCAACATTGCAGGCCATCGCCTCTCAACCGGGGCCATGGAAGAAGTGATTGCCACCCACCAGAGCGTGGCCGAGTGTGCGGTTTTTGGCACCAGCGATTCCCTTAAAGGGCAGAAACCTCTGGGGCTGGTCGTACTCAAGGCCGGTGTCGAGTGCGATGAAGAAGAACTGAAAAAAGAACTCGTCCAGATGATCCGTAATCAAATAGGACCAATAGCCTGCTACCGGGAAACCGCAGTGGTCGCCCGTCTGCCAAAAACACGGTCCGGTAAAATCCTGCGTGGCACCATGCGCTCCATTGCCGGTGGCCAGGAATACCGCATGCCGTCTACCATTGACGACCCAACCTGCCTTGACGAAATCACCAATAATCTGAAACAAATGGGCTATCCTGAAAAATAGGAACATCAATGAAACTCCATGAATATCAGGCCAAGGAACTCTTTGGCCATGCCGGGTTGCCTGTGCCAATGGGCAAGGTGGCCCGGACGCCGGATCAGGCTGTGCAGCATGCTGATGCCCTCGGCTTTCCGCTGGCAATCAAGGCGCAGGTTCATGCCGGAGGCCGGGGCAAGGCTGGCGGCATACAAGTGGTAGCCGATATGGAAGAGGCGAAAGCCGCCATTGATGCCATCCTCGGCATGACCCTGCAAACCGCACAGACCGGCACCACAGGGAAAAAGGTCAGCACCATCCTGCTGGAAAAAGGGGTGGATATTGACCATGAATATTATCTCTCCATTCTGCCGGATCGTGACACTGCTGCTCTTATGATCATAGCCTCCACCGAAGGCGGCATGAACATTGAAGACGTTGCCGACAAAACGCCGGAAAAGATTATCCGGGTGCGGGTGAATCCGCTGATCGGCATTCAGCCCTATCACCTGCGCCGGATCGCCTTTGGTCTGGGGCTTTCCGGAGAGAATTTCAAATCATTTTGCAGCGTACTTGCCAAACTCTATAAAACGGTTATCGACAATGACCTGCTGCTGGCAGAGATCAATCCGCTTGCCCTGACAGCAGAGGGTGATTTTATTCTGCTTGATGCCAAGGTTGATGTGGACTCAAACAGCCTGTTTCGCCACAAGGAGCTTGCTGCAAGCTATGACAACTCCGAGGACGACCCGCTGGAACTTGAGGCCAGGAAATACAACCTCAACTATATCCGGTTAAGCGGCAATGTCGGCACCATGGTTAATGGCGCAGGTCTTGCCATGGCCACCATGGATATTATCAAACAGGCAGGAGCAGAACCGGCCAACTTTCTTGATGTTGGCGGCGGGGCCAATGCGGAAATGATTGAAAACGGTTTCCGTATTCTCTTGTCGGACAAGGATGTTCAGGCAATTCTCATAAATATCTTTGGCGGGATTCTCCGTTGCGACGTCCTGGCCACCGGTGTTGTTCAGGCTGCAAAAAAAATCGGGCTGACGCTTCCGGTGGTCGTCCGCATGGAAGGCACCAACGTGGATGAGGGACGAAGGATTATGGCAGAATCCGGGCTTGATCTGGCCACGGCTGTTGACTTGCAGGATGCGGCGGAAAAAATTTCTACTATTGCGGGGCTGGCATGAGCATTTTTGTAAATAACGACACCCGCCTCCTTGTGCAGGGCATCACTGGTAACGAAGGAAAGTTTCATACCCTGCAATGCGTTGACTACGGTACCAATGTGGTTGCCGGAGTCACACCGGGAAAAGGCGGGCAGGATGTTGACGGAATTCCCGTTTTTAACACGGTTGAAGACGCTGTTCAGGCAACCGGAGCCAATGCCTCAATGATTTTTGTGCCGCCCCCTTTTGCCGCAGACGCAATCATGGAGGCAGCAGATGCCGGCATAGCCCTGATTGTCTGTATCACTGAGGGGATTCCTGCCCATGATATGCTGCGGGTCAAGACCTTTCTCAAGAGCAGCGCAAGCCGTCTCATCGGGCCGAACTGCCCCGGCATCATCACTCCCGGAGCCTGTAAAATCGGTATTATGCCCGGTCCCATCCATACCTCCGGCACCATCGGGGTTATCTCCCGTTCCGGCACCCTGACCTATGAGGTCGTACATCAACTCAGCAGGGTCGGCCTTGGCCAGTCCACATGCGTTGGTATTGGCGGGGATCCGGTCATTGGCACCAATTTTATTGACTGCCTGGCAGCCTTTGCACAAGATGATGCCACAGCTGGCATTGTCATGGTAGGAGAAATCGGCGGCAATGCCGAAGAAGAAGCTGCCGCCTTTATCCGGGATAATGTCGACAAACCTGTTGTCGGCTTTATTGCCGGTCTGACCGCACCTCCAGGCAGACGCATGGGGCATGCCGGGGCAATAATCTCCGGATCATCAGGCACAGGAAGCGCCAAAATTGCCGCCATGGAGGATTGCGGGCTGAATGTCTGCCGTAATCTGGGAAAACTTGGCGTCTTCTGTAGCGATGTGTTTTGTTGAGACCGGCAATGGAAGAGATTACCTGGGATGATTTCAGCAAGGTCGAGTTGCGGGTGGGTACAATCATAAAAGCAGAAGAATTTCCCGAGGCCCGTAAACCTGCCTATAAGCTCCATATCGACTTTGGCAGTGAAATCGGCATAAAAAAATCAAGCGCCCAGATCACGGATCTTTACTCCATTGATGATCTGGCAGGGAAACAGGTCATCGGGGTGGTAAACTTTCCGCCACGCCAGATTGGCCCGTTTATGTCTGAGTGTCTGGTGACCGGCTTTTACCGGGAGGATAACGCTGTTGTCCTGGCTGTACCTGAACGGGCTGTCCCCAATGGTTCAAAACTTGCGTGAGAGAACAGATGGAAACAACCTATAGAGTGCTCATCGGCAAGCCCGGACTTGACGGCCATGACCGGGGTGCTAAATTTATTGCCCGGGCCCTGCGGGATGCAGGCTTTGAAGTCATTTATACCGGCATTCGCCGCACCCCGGACGAAATTGCCGCCTCTGCCATCCAGGAAGATGTAGCTGCGGTGGGGTTGTCGTCCATGTCAGGTGCGCATCTGCGGCTTTTCCCCGCAGTTGTGGATTCGCTCAAACAGGCAGGAGCCGGAGACATCCCGGTACTGGGCGGTGGAATCATTCCTGAGGAGGATAAAGAAGCGCTGGAACAACAGGGAATCTCCTCTATCTTCACCCCGGGAACCCCCATTGACTCGATTATACATGCCTTTACAGAGGCCTGCAGCAGACAGCATCTGTCACGCAGATAGATGAACATTTCCTCACTCCTCAACCAGCTGCACCAGGGCGATGCCCGTGCGGTTGCCCGGGCCATTTCCCTGGTTGAAGATCAGGAACAGGGGCGAGCCGAGATCATGGCCGGCCTGGATCAGCAACGGCTCGAAGATTCCCTTGTGGTCGGCATTACCGGGCCGCCCGGGGCAGGAAAATCCACCCTGACCGCCTCACTTGTCAAGCATCTGCGCAGTCAGCAGACACGAGTGGGCATTATTGCCGTTGATCCTTCTTCCCCGTTGACCGGAGGCGCCCTTTTGGGTGATCGCATCCGCATGATGGAGCACACCCTTGACCCGGACGTGGTGGTCAGATCCATGGCCACCCGGGGTCGCCTTGGCGGCTTGTGTGCCTCCGCTGGAGCTGCAGTGCGTATTTTAGCAGCCTCGGGATGCCGGGTAATCCTCATTGAAACCGTAGGAATCGGCCAGTCGGAAATGGATATTGTTTCTCTTGCCGACATAACCATAATGGTGCTGGCCCCCGGCTTTGGCGATGATATTCAGGCCATGAAAGCAGGCATTCTTGAAGTGGTCGACCTGCTGGTCATTAACAAAGCCGACCAACCCGGCGCGCAGAAGCTGCTCCTCGACCTGGGCAAGGAGGCCGCAACCTCAGAGAGGGTGCTGCAAACCATAGCCAGCCAAGACCATGGCGTGGCCGCTCTGCTTGAGCAGATCCTGACTCTGGAAAAAACCCTTCGTACAAACGACAAACTTCATATACGCCGCCGCCGCTCCCGCAGCAACGAAACACTGGACTGGGCTCTGGAGCTTCTCAAACCCCGTCTCCGCCAGCTGGTCAAGAACAAATCCAAACCTGATCAAGACCCGAGCCGCACAGCCGGAGA
>QNYF01000137.1 GCA_003978695.1 Desulfobulbus sp.
AAAATCACCTGCCGCAACTCGCAAACGTACTGTAAAAGACCAATCCGGTGCGGGAAAGCTCAAAATCGGTGAGCTGCTGCAGAAGGCCGGCTACATAACTGCAAATCAGTTTAATGACGCCAAGGTCCAGAACAAAAAATCCGGTGACAGGCTGGGCAGAATTCTCCTCGAGAACGGAGCAATTGAGCGAGACACGATCGCCAACTTCCTCAGCAGGATGCACAACTTCACATTGGTGAATATTGACGAAGAGCCTCCCGGCCAGGATGCTCTTGAGCTGCTTCCCTATGAGACTGCAAAACAGTATCTTGCTCTGCCACTCAGAATAGCAGGAAATACACTACAGCTGACCATGGCTGAGCCCACAAACGATCTTGAGGTCGAACAATTACAGAACAGCCTCAACATGGATCTCAACGTCTGTGTTTCCACAGCTCGCAGTATCATTGACGCCTATAAAAAATTCTACAAAATAGACGACGAGGAATACCAGTCATTTTTTTCATTTGAGACAGAGGAAAACTCAGAGGAAGAAGAAGTTACTCAGGTTGAAGACTTTGGTGCCCTGGTTACAGACGCTGCTGAAGATTTTGAAATTGAGAGTGCCACCGAAGATGAAAGTGCCTTTGATCAGTTTTCAGCATCTGATGCTCCAATTATCAAGCTGGTTAACGGCATTTTAATTAAAGCTGTAAAAGAAGGGGTCAGTGATATTCACGTTGAACCTTTTGAAAAAACCATGCAGGTGCGATACCGTAAAGATGGGGCATTGTTTAAATCAATGAACCTTCCCCTGACCATTAAAAATGCCCTGGTTGCCCGCGTGAAAATTCTTGCGGACTTGAATATAACCGAACGAAGAGTTCCCCAGGATGGTCGTATCAAAATGCGACTTGGCCGGAATAAAGCTGTAGATTTTCGTGTTTCGACCCTGCCTCTTCTTTATGGCGAGGGTATTGTCCTTCGTATTCTGGATAAAGGATCGCTTAATGTTGACTTGACTAAACTTGGTTTTGAACCTGAGACTTTTGAGTCTCTTAAACGGTGCTTAAACAGCCCGCAGGGACTGCTTCTTGTTACCGGTCCGACAGGTTCCGGTAAAACAGTAACCCTGTATTCTGCACTGAACTCACTCAACAAAGAAGATATCAAAATCCTGACTGCTGAAGACCCTGTAGAGTTTAACTTTAAAGGAATCAACCAGGTCAATGTTAACACCGAAGTCGGCATGACGTTTCCGGCTGCACTCAAGGCTTTTTTACGTCAGGATCCTGATATCATCATGGTTGGTGAGATTCGGGATATCGACACAGCTGAAATCGCCATGAAAGCGGCCATGACCGGGCATCTTGTTTTCAGCACCTTACATACAAACGATTCACCTTCCACTGTTGGACGTATGGTGGACATCGGTATTCCTGCATATTTACTGGCATCCTCTCTGAGTATGGTTCTTTCACAACGACTGGGGCGGCGTCTTTGCCAGCAATGCAAAGTACCCATAACCATGGAGCACGATGAACTGCTCAACGCAGGTTTTACTGAGGAAGAAATTGATGTAGAAGGCTTCCAGCTCTACGGCCCCAAGGGCTGTACTGAATGCAACGGGTTAGGGTATAAAGGGCGTGTCGGTTTTTTTGAACTGATGGAAGTAACTGATGAGGTAGCTAAAGCCATACAGGCTGAAGTATCAGAGGAGCAATTGAGAAAAGTAGCCGTCCAGGAAGGTATGATTCCCCTGCGCAGGGCTGGCCTCAAAAAAGCAGCTCAGGGTATCACCAGTGTTCAGGAGGTTCTTCGCCGGACAGTTGTCCACGAGGATACCATGCCAGCCTACCTGGTTAATCCTGATATAGAAGAGTATGAAGACAACGATATCATCATACAGGAAGGCAATAAAAACGATAACAACTTCTACAAACTGGTGAGAGGAAAGGTTGCTGTACTGAAAAAAGGGAAAAAAATTGCTGAAATAACTGAACCGGGAGAATATTTTGGCGAAATGTCCTGCCTGCTCGGCGAAGCACGCTATGCTTCTGTTGTTGCCGTTGGTCGCTGTAAAATCAAAAGATATCCTGGAGAAAAAATCCATGAACTCATAGAAAAATATCCCAAGATTGCAAAACGTCTTTTCAGGACAATGGCATTGAGATTACAAAAGACCAATAACATACTCATTCAACTTGCAGGAGGAGCAAGAAGCTCCAGGCCTCAGGTATCACGGTAGGTCATGAAAAAAAATATCTCTGTGTACATTATTGCCTTCAATGAGGCAGATAAAATCCGTTCTGCAATTCATTCTGTTTTATGGGCCGATGAAATAATCCTTGCTGACTCCTACAGCCAGGACGATACAGCCATAATTGCAAAAGAAATGGGTGCCAGCATTGTTCAAATCAATTTCACAGGCTTTGGAGATCTACGCAACCGGGCCATGGCCGCCTGCACACATGACTGGATTTTCTCGTTGGATGCTGATGAACGATGCACACCAGAGGCGCGCGATGAAATTATGGCAACCATCAGCCAGCCTCAAACAGCTGATGCCTACTATATCCCCCGCCGTAACTTTTTCATGGGCCGGTGGATAAAGCATTCCGGCTTTTACCCTGACTATCGACAGCCCCAGTTGTTTAAAAAAGGGACTCTGGCCTTTAAAAACGAGGACCCGGTACATGAAGAGTATACAATCGTCTCTGACAAACCAGTTGGCTATCTGAAACAGGCGATCTGGCAATTTCCGTATAAAAATCTGGAAGAAGTTGTCCATAAAGCGAACAAGTATTCTACACTTGGGGCCAAAAAACTCCTGCAGAATGGCAGGACTGCAAGCATGTTTACGGCATTGTCACATGGATTATGGTCTTTTTTCCACATGTACATTTTAAAAAAAGGTATTCTTGACGGATGGCCAGGCCTCTGGTCATTGCCTTGGCTAATTTTGAGGGAACATACTACAAATATGCAAAGCTCCATGAGCTGCAGGCAAACTGGCAGCCACCAGAGTCACCGCCAATCCTGCGGCAATAAATAGAGATCCTTTTCAGAAAAAGAAATTACTCCACCTTTCGCCGATCCAGGTACTGGTCAATACCCCTTTCACACCAGCATCGCCTCTGCTCCACAGTTTCCTGGAGAATGATGTCATTGACCGACAAGAGGCTGCGATCATTCATAGTGTGGTAAAGATGGTATGCCAGTGCATTGAATTTTATGTTACGTCGAACCAAGCCATAGTTGATCAGGCGGGCTGTAAACTCCGAGTCCTCCCTTCCCCACCCAATGAATTCCTCATTAAATCCATTGACAGCAATGGCATCCTTCCTCCAGAAAGCAAAGTTACAGGTCCGTACACCGTGTGTTTTTTTACTCTTAAAAGAAAAAAGGTTGGCTAGCAGACCAGACCTGATGCAATTCTTTTTATTCTCCACTCCTTTAGTGCAAAACGATCTCATCAGCCTCTGTTCACGCAAAACTTCACGGGCCAGTTTTTCATTGAGTAATACACGGGTTCCCTGAACAAAAAAACCCTTGCACGCAAAACGGGCATGATCATAAATAAAGTGTTCTTCCTGGACAATATCACCATCAACAAGCACAATATAATCCCCGCTTGCTCTGGCAATAGCCTTATTTCGGCTTGCTGAAAGCCTGAACCCCTCATCCTCCTGCCACGAATGGATAATTGGCAGGGAAGTACTGGCAGCTATTTCCTTGATCAAATCCGCTGTATCACCATCAGATCCGTCATCTGCTACTATTATTTCATCTGGCTTCTGCTTTTGAGCCAGAGCACTTTTAATGGAAAGTGCCAGGGCCTCTTTCCAATTATATGTGGTAATAATTAAACTGATTTTCATATGATTACAATGTCCTGCTGCTCATTTGTCAAGCAGGGAAATAACGGCCTCATGCACCTCTGTCACAGAGATATTTTTCATACAGCTTAAATGATCACAGGTTCGTTTTCTGCACTCAAGGCAAGAGAGGTCTTCTGCCCTGACGATCTTATGTTCAACATTATAAGGCCCTACTCGGGCCGGATGGGTAGGACCAAAAAGTGCGACGACAGGAACCGATGCCATGGCAGCCATGTGCATGGGGCCGGAATCAAGCCCCACATACAAACTCGACTGTTTCAGCAGAGCAACAGTCTCCGGCAATGAAAAATGTCCCGCTGCAACAACTGGCGGAGAATGCATAAGAGCTGTAATTGAGCCGATAAATGTACAATCATGACCGCTTCCGGAAAATACCAGCACATTACCGTTTTCATAGACACAATCTGCAAGCTGAGCCCAATATTCTTTAGGCCAGAATTTTGTCTGCCAGCGGGCAGCAGGATTAGCATAGATAATTCTACGTTGAGAAGAAATATTTTTGCCTCGCAAAAAAGAGGCCACCGCTTCTTGATCTGCCTCGTTGCTGCATATATGATAATCATCATCAACTGTCTGACAGCCACAATGACTGGCAAAAAGAAGATTCTTCTCCAACGCATGATCGACGCTTCCGGGCACCGCGATGACACGGTGCTGAAAAAGTGTATTCAACTCCCGAGCATCCTTAAAACCTATTCGCTGAGCTCCTGTAGCAGCAAGTCCTATCAGACCGCTGCGAAAGGAAGCATGGAGATCAAGAACTGTATCATAAGATCTGGCCAACTCACCGTGCAGGTGCCATAGCGAAATCATGGTTTCTTTAAAGGCCTGCGAATAAGCGTTCCTACCGGCCATGGGGTCACTCGTTGAGGAGATATCAATCAAATAGACCCTGTCAATTGCCGGATCCCGTTCAAGAAGGTCAGAAAAACCTCGTTGAACTACCCACCCCAGAGAACTCTCAGGTTTACAGCGTTTTATCGCATGCACGAGTGGCAGGGTGTGGATAATATCACCAAGTGAACTGGGTTTTATAATTAAAATTCGTTCCACGTGTAATAGAAAACTGTAGTTTTACCTGTTTTACCTCAAGAAACCAGCTCTTTAAGGCATTCTATATGATTTGAAAGCAGTAAGCCATTCCTCTTAACAAACCCCGGTACAATAGTTCTTTTTTTAAGATTTTTGATTGCATGTAAGATGGTGTCTGGTTGATTATCAGGGAGAATA
This sequence comes from Desulfobulbus sp., assembly GCA_003978695.1. GTDB lineage: Bacteria > Desulfobacterota > Desulfobulbia > Desulfobulbales > Desulfobulbaceae > Desulfobulbus_C. Next base: position 5,112 of record QNYF01000137.1, read on the forward strand.
ACGGCTTCCTTTTCACTCAACAGCTCTGCTGCCCCAACATTTTTCGTAACAATCACCGGCGTTCCGCATTCCAATGACTCGATTACAGCTAAACCAAATGGTTCGTAATGTGATGGTAAAATAGTATAATCGACGACCGAATACAGATGAGACAGATTTGTAATATAGCCAAGATACCTCACGTTTTCAGGAATATCTGAAAAATTCCGCAGGCTCTCGCCCGTTACCAGCAGCTGATAACGAGCCGGATCCAACCTGCGAAAAGCGGCCAGCAGTTCCGCAAATCCTTTACGTTTATGACCCGTTGAGGGGAAGAGCAAATGTATTTTTTCCCGGTTAAGAGCATACTCCTTGCTGGTAAGATTTTTGTCATGCGGGTTCATCTTTCTAAAAAACTCTGTGTCAACAGGTGGGTACAGAACAGAAATTTTCGAAGCATCCATATTCGGATAATATTCTATAATATCTTCAGCTATAGACTTCGAATGGGCTACAACAAAGGGAACCCTGTTAAACATTGCCCGTTCAAACGCCATTTCGATTTTATCGTGAAAACGTTTCAGTATATGCCGCTTGCCTTTGTCCGCTATTGTTGATGCAGGATGTACACCTCCAACAATAGCAATATCTGCTGCAAAGGTTCTGGTCAGCGAGAGTGATAAGTCATAATCCTTTCCACTGAAACTATCGTTGCAGGATTTAAGAAAAACATATTTTTTCCAGCGCCTGGGCAGATAGAACAAATGACTCTTGTGAACCGTGCAGGAAAAATCTGCAGCAAAAGATGAATCAACTTTATAGGTGTGGATGTGGACTTCATCACCCGTAGCCAGGAAGCCCTGAACCAGCCCCTGCATGTAGGCCTCCATCCCTCCCCCGTCACTGAACTGATTATGAATGATTGCTACTCTCATCTCTTATCGCTCAACACCTTTTTTGAGCAGATGTAATCTGCTGTCATTTTCTTTACACTGATTTCTATATAAAACCGCAGAAAAAAGAGAAAAAAGAAACGATGTCTCAAAGACTTTGAGATACGACTCGGTCAGCATAATAATCAAAAAAAATAAGGGGAAAGCAAACCGAATTCTCTGCCACTCGTCCTTTCTTACCCAAGCCTCGCGAAACATGGAGATAAAAATCAGAAGCAATGCTGTAAGGCCGGGTATACCAATGGTCGCTGTCACAAGAAGATATTGATTATGCGGGTTATCCGTGGCAATATGCCAGGGACTCAATTCCCAGTTATGCCAGTAATAGGCAATGGCAAATCCTCCGGTACCTATGCCCAGCACAGGATGACGCTTTATAATTGCAAAAGTATTCTGCCAGAAGAGTAATCTTAGACCAACTGAAGTATCAGGGTTTTGTCGAAACTGTTGTATTTCATGACAAGCTGTATCCACCCGCTGTTCAAATACCGGGCTACAGGTATAACTGGCCACAAAGAGCGTGGGTACAATCAGGCAAACTGACGCAAAAGCCCATAATTTTCTTTTTTGAAATATCTGAAACACAAGAAGAATCAATAGAACAAAAAATACGAGCTGGCCAATGCGGCCTTCAGTTATAAACATATTAAAGGTCATCACAGCCGCAAGAGTATACAGCCCAACCTTTTCTACAACTTCTCGTTGCCCCCAGACAGCTTCATGGACAACAAGATAAATCCCGAACGCCAGGAGAGGATTGTACACTATATGAGAATTCTTCTTCGTCAGATGGGTAGATGTTACATCTGCGTAATGAAGTATGTCAAACCAGGCTAGATATGTTGCCAGCATGGCAACGCACAATCCCGCCAGAAAAAAATAAACATATCTGCGCCGGTGTCTGGTGTCAACAGCTGTTAGAAAAATCGGGAGCATTGCCAACTTCCATTGAGCTTTAATAACATCCAGTCCGGCAGGTACATCCGGGCTCCATATCAATCCCAGGACCAGAACCGCCAGTAAGCAGAGAACAGAAAGAGCCACAGGATTATGAACAATCTCAGACAGTTTTTCTGTAATCCTTCCTTCAAACAGCCAGAGCAGGAGAATGAGAATCGCCAGCACAGAGACTGCGGACGTTGACAGAAGCAAAAAAAAAGCAAGCAGGGCTGTAAGCCAGGCATTAAGTCTGCCAGCCTTGATACGATATTGATGTAGTATACTTATTTCTGTCACTTGCTTACCCGCATGGTTGGATTATGAAGCATACTGCATATTATGCAGGTCATAATACACTCCCCGCGACTGCAGAAGCTGGTTATGTGTTCCCTCTTCAACAAGCTGTCCCTGCCGCATCACGATAATACGATCAGCATTTTTGATTGTGGATAACCGGTGGGCAATAACAATAGTGGTCCTGTTTTTCATCAGGTTTTCCAATGCCTTTTGCACCTTGCGTTCAGATTCTGTGTCCAGTGCCGAAGTCGCTTCATCCAGAATCAGTATTGGCGCATTCTTTAAAATAGCCCTTGCTATGGAAATTCTCTGGCGCTGTCCACCAGAAAGACGGGCTCCTGATTCACCAATCACGGTATTAAACCCCTGGGGGAGCTGCTCAATAAAACCGAGCGCAAAAGCGGCATCAGCAGCTTTACGTATATCTTCCTCAGTGCACTCCCCGCTTCCATAACCGATGTTGTCCCGAACCGAGCTATTAAACAAAATCGTCTGCTGGGTTACAAGTGCCATCTGGCTGCGCAGGGAATGCAATGTGACGCCACGAATATCATACCCGTCTATACGTACTGCTCCCTGATCCACATCATGAAAACGGGGAAGCAGGTTCGCAAGGGTCGTTTTACCTCCCCCTGAAGGCCCGACCACCGCCAGTACTTCTCCGCAGCTGACTCTAAGATTGATATTTTGTAAAACAGGCTCGCCGGCTTCATAGGAAAAACTAACATTATCAAAAGCAATGGAATCATGAAATGGAGGCAGGATGATTGCCCCGGCTGTATCTTTGATGTCTACTTCAATATCAAGCAGTGAAAAAATACGGGTAGCTGCAGCCAGGCCTGACTGTATGGTGGAGTTAATTTTGCTCACTCCCTTTATCGGCTCATACAGCATAATAAGTGCTGTCAAAAATGCCATAAAAGCACCTGTTGTCGATGTCCCCTTGAGAACCTGCAACCCGCCAAACCAGATAATCAGAGAAATCGCCACCCCGGCCAGAAACTCGATCATGGGGTGAGACAGACAGCGATATTTCGTTTCCTTCATCAAGGTGTCAAACAGGTGCTGAATCTGCCCGGAAAACCGTTTTTCCTCCTGTTTTTCCATGCAGAAAGCCTTGACAATCCGTGCACCACCAATAGTTTCATGTAAAATGTTTGTTGCCTCACCAACACTCTTTTGATACGTGGTGGAAACTCTACGAAATTTCTTACCGAAGATAATAATTGGGGCTGCTGCCAGAGGTAGAAAAACAAGCGACATCAGGGCAAGGCGCCAATCCATATAAAAAATCACGCCGAGCAACCCTATAACAGAGACACAATCACGCAGAACACGAATAAGAGCATGGGAAACAGCCCCCTGTAATAACGTTACATCGTTAATAATTCGTGAAATAAGCTCTCCGGTGGGAGTATGATGAAAAAAAGTCAGTGATAATCGGTTTAAATGCGCGTAAATCCGGTTACGGAGATCACGTATCACACACTGACCAACCCATTCAAGCAAATAAGAATAAATAAAATAAAAAATACCCTTAACAAAAAAAACAGCCAGGAGAGCCAAAGGCAGAATACTCAGCAGCTCCTTATCTTTATTTCCAAAAATCTCGTCAAGAAGCGGTTTTACCATATAGGCCTGGGCCGCATTAAATCCGGCCACAACGACCATTCCCACCATGGCGATAATAAGCCTGCTGCGATAAGGACTCAGGACCTCAGAGAGTCTTTGTATAATTTCTTTGTTACTCACGTACGTCGTACCGGTGTATTTTTCATGTAATCCATGATATTTTTAACTATTCAGGCGGGTGCGAAAAACTTGCAGAACCACCGTCCTGTAACTTGTTCAGGAGTGCCTTAAGATTCGTTCATTTGAGACGGTCAAGCGTACTTGTGCTGCTTAAGCAGGCTTAAATGGACGAAGAGGGTAAGCGCAGACTCCGTGAGGTACTCCTGAACAGTTACGATATTTTTTATACTATGCTCTTAAACAACCAGAGTTATTGACGATGTAATTCCCCTGCTCTTCCTGTTTCTGCCTAGACAAGGGTTCCCTGAAAATTACCTGACATCACAGTAAATCGGCTCTTCTCCTGTGTCAGAAGAGCCTGCACTGTTTTTACCTCTTTTTGCAGAGAACCGCCACTGAGATCAAGGCGGAGGTAATCAACGTCCATTGCTGCCAACTCCTGCTGCCAGCGTAACAGGGAAAACGGAACGAGTGATCGAGCCATGGTGAGGCCATCCCGGTGCTCCAGAAAAAATTGTTCTTCTCTGGGGCTGACAAAAGGTGTTTTGTAATGAAAATGGTCTGCCTCAAGCCGTGCGGTAAACAATGCGGGATGACCATAAACATACATGCCGACCTTCATCATATGCCGTGACTTTTTTCTTCTGCCCTGGCGTTTAAAATGGGCTATTGCACCGGCAAGATTTTCACCTTCACTCTCTAGAGTAAACAAAGCCCCCCGATAACCAAAATGCGCGCCACAACGCAGAGAGGCTGAATTCAAGATATTCAGCGTATAATAAGCATACAGCTCTACATCTCTTTCCCATTCACCTTCTCTTAGAAAGATAAACAGGCCATACTGAGAGCAATGACTCAATTCAAAACGATAAAATCCGTTCCGAACCAATTGCTTGAGATTTGTTGTATACCAGTCAAGATCCGATTCATGGATAATAGCAGGCAAACGCCATACCAGACGCCCTTTATGCTTACTCAACTTATGAGCCAATTTGGTAAAACAGGTCATATTGGCTTGCGTCAGAGTGACAACGACCCTGGCTGCCCGAACCGGCAACCGTTGCTGCAGATCGGCGGGGCTTGCAACCTCCACCCACCAGGGAAGCTCTCTCCTGCTGCTTCGGCGTCCTGAATTTTTCCGGCGATTACCCTTTCTGCCTTTTTTCCCCTGGGGCAGTCCGATATCTTGTGTTTTTCCCTTCCAGGACAGATGATTGAGAATCTCTTCAACCTCGCGTCTGTCAGGGTTGATCTTGCGGCCTGATAATTTTTTGCTTCTTTTACGCCCAACCCGTTCGGCGACAAGACGTGAGCTCACATCGACTTTATATAAACTCCCTCTAAAACTTCTGCCACTCTGACCTTTCAGGTCAGCGTATAAAGCAAGTTGAATCTTCTGTCCGGTCAATGCGGATTTTTTTCTCCGCCCCTGGATTTTTAAAGATCTGACAGTAAAACTCATCCGGTCGCCACTTTTTTCGTTATGCAGCCGAAGACGATCCCCCTCCTTCACCGGGGCTGTAAGAGCCAGAGTCAGCACTAATCGATTCCTGCCCTCCCTGCTTCGTTCCTGACGCACGCTCTCTATACGACCAAGAAGTTGGCCGCTGTTTCCAGATTGCTGCGGCGTGATTGCCTGAGCAGGGGTTGAAGACAACAAAAAACCGCTGGTTCGCTTTCGGGCCATGGCATCATCAAGAAGTCTATGTGCTTCGCGTAGAATCTTGTCCTGCTCTTCATCTTCCTTATCAATACAGTCAATGGCCATGCGATAGGCAGCAACTGTATTTGCAACATATTGGGCGCTCTTCATTCGGCCTTCAATCTTCAGGCAGGAAACACCTGCCTGACGTAATTCAGGTAAGACATCAACTCCACAGAGATCATTCATGGAAAAAAGATATTGAGAACCAGCCTTCTTTCCCTTTCCCCGGACAGATTTCTTTGATGGTAACCAGGAATAATGACGCCTGCAAGGCTGCACACATTGGCCCCGCAGACTCGATTTCCCCCCATGCATGCTGGAAAACATACATAGCCCTGAATAACTGAAACACATTGCTCCATGAATAAACACTTCTATTTCCGCCCCGCTTCGGCTATGTATCAGGGCCATTTCCTCCAGGGTCAGTTCACGGGCAAGCACCACTCTCTCAAAACCAAGATGCACAAGTTCACGGGCTGCCACAGAATTATGTACAGACATCAGGGTAGAGGCATGCAGAGGAATTTCAGGGAACCAGCTTCGAGCAAGATAGAGCAGGCCGATATCCTGAATTATCAACGCATCCGGCCGCATCTGGGCGAAGCAGGACAATGCCTCAATCGCAGCCGGTAGTTCGGATTCCTTAACCAGGCTGTTCATGGCAATAAAGAGCTTAACGCCAAGCCGATGGGCCTGACGGATCATCGAGTCTATTTCCGCAAAGGTAAAATCACGACTCAGGGCGCGGGCATTGAATCCCGGAGCACCTACATAAATAGCGTCTGCTCCCTCGGCAAGAGCCGCTTCAAATGCGGGAAAACTTCCCGCAGGAGCTAAAAGTTCCATTGTCTTGCCCGAAAACATGGCAGAAGAAAAACAATCATGCGCTTACCCTGACTCCATGCTCATCATAGACCCTGATAATCGTTTCAACCATTTTCTTTAAACCATATTTTCCGGAAACAGCCCGACGCTGCTCTTCAACTCCAGCCTCATTTCGTGGTAAGACCTCTGAGAGTTCAAGAATGGCCTTTCGGGCATTTTCAACATCACCGTAATCAACGGTTTTATAGTTTTGCACAAATTCCAGCGGTTCGAGAACAGAGGGGGTTCGACAGGTCAAAAGCGGAATTCCGTACAATAACCCCTGGATAAAAGACTGAGAGATCCCTTCGGTTTCATAAGAAGAAAAGAAAATCATATCAAAAGCTGAAAAAAACCGCTCCGGATCTTCCCGATGACCGGTCAGGACAAACCTGTCTTCCACACCTGCCCGCTGAATATCCTTCTCAAGGAGCGGACGATCATCCCCTCCGCCGACTATCATAAATTTATAGTTTTCCGGAAGCTCCGCCGCTGTTCTGGCAATAAATTCGTGCCCTTTATAATGACGCAAGAACGCTACATTGCCTACCAGAATGTCGGTATCCTTAAGCATGTACTGTTGTCTGATGACAGATCGGTTATGTTCGTTATATACAAACCTGTTTTCATCAATGCCAGAAGACTGAACAATTATTTTTTGTTTGGAAACACCCTGTTCTACCAACTGTTTACCTATGGATTCGCTGCAGGCAAAAATAACATGGGGAAAAGCATTATAACTCAGCGATGAAGAAATTGAGGCCAGAACATGCCTGGTTTTTATTATCAACGGTACATGGCAGATCCTGGCCACACAACCAGCCATCCATGAGTCTTCCGAGGAATGCGTATTCACAACATCAGGTTGTATTCGCTTAAACAGCGTATACAAATTCCACCACGCAGAAAGATTAAACTTTGACGAAAAATCTATAAAATGAACAGGAATCCCCTCCTGTGCGCCCCTCCTGGAGAGTTCAGATTCTTCTCGGACAACCATGGCTACACGAAAACCATGTTTTTTCATCTCCCGCAGTTCTGTAAGCGTACGTATTTCCTGCCCACCCCAGGCTCGGGACCAATCCGTGTGGACAACAAGTGGCTGGTGATTCATGTGATAATATTATGATATGTAAAAGCCCAGGGCTATTAAATGTATTAAGATTCTCACGAAATGTGTTGCTTTTTTTGTTGCAGACAGATGTCAGGGAAAACAAAAAAATCGGATTGTTGATTCAGGGAATTCATGCATGCCTGGTGGAAGTAACCGGGGGCGCCGGGAGAGTAAAATAAAAATTATTGCCTTCCGGGGTTGCCTCATACCCTACAGTTCCTCCATGGAGCTCAATAACGTGACGGATGAACGAAAGGCCATGCCCTGTCCCTGGAATCCCGCTGGCATCAGCACCACGAAAACCTTCCTGAAAAATTGTCGCCCTC
>QNYF01000036.1 GCA_003978695.1 Desulfobulbus sp.
CCTATGAAAATGATAATAACCCTTAAAAATTCTATCTTGTTGGAAGATATTGTTGTAGTAAAGATCCGGTAAGTTCTTTTGCAGCTTGTTCAGGTTATAAAGAAAATGCAGAAAACAGACAGGAGAAAAGACGAGAAAGAAATCAGGAAAGTTAGCCGTAAGGGGTGAGCACACGGCAGTTTTTCCCGCATGCTCTAGTCGTGAAGATTTTTATACGTTTAATATCATGCTGTAGGGAACAGCCTGTTCGTTAAGCCAGTTGTTGAATTCACATTCTTTAATCCCGGGTGAAAGGACATCATCATCAATGACCAGCTGCCAGCGAAGGTCCTTACGTTCTGGTTCCTGAAACAGATTTTTCATCTTTTCAACCATGGCGTGTAATTCCTCAGAGTGTTTGAAAAAGCCGCCTTTGAGCAATTTTTCTTCACGGGCAACGATAAGACATGCCATTTCATAAAGGCTGTATTCCGGGTGATATTGCACGGACCAGAAGGTCCCTTTTTTATGGGTTACGGCCAGGGCCTGGACTGGTGTGAATTCGTTGGCTGCGAGAATGACCCCGCCTTCCGGGATTTCAGTTACCATGTCGTCATGGCTGATATATGCTTCAAAAACAGTAGGTTTTCCCTGGAAGAGAAGATGGTTTTTGCCTTCCGGAGTGAGGTGAATTTTCCTGGCAAGCCCCATTTCCTTACCCTTGGGATTAAGTGCGACCTTGCCGCCAGCAGCAACAACAGATATCTGCAGTCCCCAGCAGCTGCCAAAGGCAGGAAGGCCAATTTCGTAGCAGAGTCTGGCAAGGGCGATCTGCTTGACAACACTCGGATTTGACTCGTCATAAACACAGAGATTGCAGCCGGTCCAGAGGACACCAGCATATTGCTCCAGTTCCTTTTTTCCCGGCATGGTAACCCCTTCGTCGCTGGGCAGCAGGACATCATATTTCGTCCCGGGCAGATTGCGTTGCAGCATATCACCATAGAGCTTCCAGGCATATTGCATCCCGGCCCTGTTCAGGTCTGCCCGACTGGCTTTGGAATATCCGTCAACAATAAGAAAACGTAATGGAGCAGTCATAACTACCTCCGGAAAGAGCTATTTTTGGGCTAATGAATCAATTATGTCAGCAAGCTGGTTATAGTCTGTGCAAACGGCATCTGCACTGGTCGAGGAGCTGCTGCGGTCATTAATGACGGTGGTATATATTCCTTTTGCGCCCAGATGCTGCGGACCTTTTATGTCTTTGCTGTCTCTGTCGCCAACATGGGCGATCTCCCGGACATCAACACCCAGCCCCTCGGCAGCGGCCAGAAAGGTTTTGGGATCAGGTTTTGAACAGCCGATTTCGTCAGAAAAAATAAAGACATCAAAATACTTTTCCAGATCATTTTCTGCCAGTAGACGACGAAGGACACGGCCAGGACTGAAAATGGCATCCGAGATAACTCCCAGTTTGTATCTGCCATGAAGACAATGTATTGCCTCAACAATACCTGGAGCAAGATCAGGTTGAATTTCAAGCTCCATTTCTTCATGAAGCCGCACAAGCTCAGCCAGTTCCTCTTTCGGCAATGTCCTTTCAAGGCCTTTGAGAACAATGTCAAGCCGTTCTCTCACCGACCATGTGACCCCCTGATCATACCAGACTTTACGAAATGCTGCGTCAGTAGCCGCATACGATGCATCAACCTGTGCCTGTGTTACAGGTTGATGTCGGTTGAGGAATTGGTAAATGAGTTTTCGTCTGGTCAAATATTTTGAAAGTAATCCTGCAGCTGCCCTTTTGGGTTCATCAGAATCATCTCTAAATACGGTATCCCACAGATCAAAGGTGACTGCACGCACAGTACCAGCCATAAGGAATCTCCTGTGTGCTTAAAAAACGTGTGCCGATACATAGACGTAAAGGCGGTTAAGGGTTTATCAGGGATGTGTTTTGGGCGTCGTTACCGACCCGTTTGTTAAAAAGATGAAGCAGGCCGAGCATAACAAAGACGATTGCGATAATACAGGTGCACATCGCATTGGCACTTGCCGTCCAGCCATCATTATCAAGCATGATAATTTCTATTGCGGCAAGGTGCACGGTGGCGGAAACCAGAAAAATCACTGCGCTGATTGTTGTCATTGAGCGCATGAAAAAATAGGTGAAATTCTGGATAAACGCAACCCGTGACAGGGGAAAGATAATCTTGAAAAAGGTACTCAAGGTATCTCCTCCCAGGCTGATCGAGGCCTCTTCAATGGAGGGGTCTATGTTTTTCAGGTTGGTAATACTGGAGAGAATCCCGAGAGTGAAATTACAGATGACAATATTGATAACCACAATCCATGGGGTCCCGTAAAACCAGTAATAAGGCTTGTTAAAGGCAAGAATATAACCCAGCCCCATGACAAGTCCGGGGATTGCTGCCGGCATGACCGAGAAAAAATAGACGATCTGTTTTAAATAAGGTCTGCGGGTTTCCATGGCATAGGCCGCAACCAGGGTGACAAACGAACCGACCACTCCCACAATCAGCGAGATCCAGAGGCTGGTCCAGAGAGCCGAATAACCGCCGATAGAGGGGAATTTGTAATGTTCCAGGGTCAATGACCAGTCGTAAGGCCAGGTCTTGACAAAAGAGCCGATAATGACTGTTGCGAAAATGAGGATAATGGACAGGGCGACAGTATAGCAGAAGGAGCTGTACAGGAATTTTTTCAAAGGTCGGGTGGGCGGAATAAATGGTCTGGCAGCACCGCTGATCATCGAAAAGCTTTTTCTGGAAATATAATAGTTGAGCATGAACGCCCCAAGAGAGGGAATAAGAAGAATTATACTGATGGTCGCGCCCAGATCAAAACGGTACAGATTTGTCACCTGCGCATAAATTTCCGTGGCCAGTACGCTGTAGTTTCCTCCAATAACAACAGGATTACCGAAGTCGGTAATGGTGAGGTTGAAGGTCAGGGCCGCAGCACTTATAATGCCGTATTTTGCGGAGGGGAGCGTTATTTTTGTAAACACTTTAAACGGGGAAGCGCCAAGACTCTCTGCGGCTTCATCCAGGCGGATATCTACAGCTGAGAGTGTTGTGAACAAAATAACAAAGGCGTGGGGCAGGCAGTAGAGTACTTCTGAGACGATTATTCCGGTGGCGCCGTAAATATTCCAGTCAGTTTCAAAGAAATGAGAGGTAATCAGGCCGTTTCGGCCAAAAAGATAGATAAGTGCCAGTGCCTGGACTATCGATGGGGCAACCAGCGGCATCATGATTATGTTTTTAAAAAATGTTTTGTTGGCAATGGTTGTTCGGGTGAGCGCATAGGCAAAAAAGAAGATCAGTACGGTCACAATGAGCGTCGTGAATCCGGAAATGTAGAGACTGTGCCAGAGGGATCTCAGGGTGTAGGCAGTTGTGAAATACTGTTTAAAATGACTCAGTGTGAAATTATCAAGTGCCAGAACTCCACCTTTAAAAAAACTGAGTTTAAGGATCATCCAGAGCGGGAAGAGCATGAAAAAAAACAATAAGGCCAGAATGAAAAGAGTTACTGTCGGCACAATGAATTTATCAAATTCCATGCGGGCGGATGAAACCGTATAATCTTTCAGGGTGGTATCTTGTCTTTGCTGAGAATTCATGTGTTTATTCCGGTAACAAGGCTTTCATCTCTGTGCGGTCCCCGTTTCGCCGTCCAGCAGCTTGCCGGAACGGACTGAGATGCTAAATCAATTTTTTAAAGAATTCCGAGTAAATGTGAAAGGCATCCGGAGGGAAATAGAGGTGCAGTGTCTCCTGTTCCTTCAGGGGCTTTTTCGCAAATTCCTTCTGGGCGATATCGACGATCATTTCACGTCCTTCCAGATTGACCGTTATATCCACCACCGCTCCCAGGAAGGTGATCAGTTCTGCCTTTACCTCAATTATATTTGAGGGCTCGCAGTCTTCTGCCTTAATTGTCGTGCCGACAATCTCAATGTCTTCTGGCCGGATGGCAAGGTATACTTTGTTCCCGCTTACCGTATCGATTTTGCTTACAACAAAAGAATGCTCACCACAGACAACCAGACCATCCTTCTTCTGTCCGTCAAAGAAATTGGATGTGCCTACAAATTCGGCAATAAAACTTGTTTTTGGTTTTTTGTAAATCTCCCAGGGCGATCCAATCTGTCTCAGCTGACCGTTACGCATGACGACCACCCGATCCGCCATACTGAGCGCTTCTTCCTGATCGTGGGTAACGTAAATCATGGTTATGCCAAGGTCCTGCTGTAATCGTTTAATGACAGCCCGCAACCGGATTCTGATTTTTGCGTCAAGAGCGCTTAACGGCTCATCAAGCAGCAGGACATTTGGTTTGATGGCGATGGCACGGGCCAGGGCCACCCTTTGCTGCTGACCTCCGCTGAGCTGCGCCGGATAATGACTCTTCCAGTCAGTCAGCCCCATCAGATCGGTCATTTCATCGACTCGTTCGTCAATGAGATTTTGCGGCATTTTGCGCATTTTCAGGCCAAAGGAGATATTCTCCTGGACTGTCATATTGGGAAAGAGGGCATAAGATTGAAAGACAATGCCAAAATCCCTTTTCTGGGGGATAACATTGTTGAGATTTCTCTCACCGTATGAAATATCTCCTGACGTCTGAAACTCAAACCCTGTGATGATGCGGAGTAGAGTTGTCTTGCCGCAGCCGCTGGGTCCGAGGAAACAGATAAATTCTCCTGGTTCAACAGTTAAATTGACATCATCAACGGCGATGAGTGAGCCAAATGACTTACAGATATTTTTTAAAACCAGTTGTTTTGACATGGTCAGGGCTATAGCTCCTTGTCAATAAAATACATTGCACAGCCTGCTTACTTACGCAGGGATGAGGCAACATGTTTGCCGGTGCGCGGCACGATTGAAAAAGTATCAGCGGGCGCCGCCATTGGAAAAGGCTTCATGCATACTTAAGTAACGTATGCATGAAGCCTTAAGGCGTGGAATCCCTTTTGGGCAGATCAATAAAGAATTCTATCCAACATGTTTACACTCGTCACTGCTCAATGCAGGAAAAGGTTTGACCACACTTCGAGAATTTTTGATCTGTTTTTTGACTGCCATGGAAAATCCATTGGAGCCAGTTTAATGGTGTCCAGGGCCGGCATGTCAGCAGGTCCGGGAATACCGGGATAGGTCACGCCGAGTTTGAACTTTGCATAGCCATTCATGGCGCTTTTTGAAATGGCCCAGTCAAGAAATTTTTTGGCAGCAGCTTCATGACGTGCGCCTTCAAGCAGAGCGTTTGCTTCAAGTTCAAATCCGGCGCCCTCTTCAGGCAGTACCATGGCAACCGGGAAACCTTTTTTCTTTAACGAAGAATATACATAGGCAAAAGAACAACCTATGGCATATTCACCGGCGGCAGTCAACTTGGCAGGTTTTGAGCCACTTTTAATGTACTGGCCCATGTTGGCATCAAGTTTTTTAAGAAAATCCCAGGCATTGTTCTCCTCAACAGGTTTGCTTTTGTAGTCAGGGTCAAACATTTCAAGGAGACTTGCCACCTGGAGAAAGCCAGTTCCTGAACTTGCGGGATTGGGCATGATGAGTTTGTCTTTATAGGCGGGATTGAGCAGATCCTTCCAGCCCTTGGGCGTGGGAAGTTTCTTTTTTTCAATGGTTTTTGTATTGATGACAAAGGCTGCCGCATATAAATCAATTGCGGTCCAGTTGCCACCCGGATCTTTGAAATGTGCGGGAATTTTATCCCAGCCGGCAGGTTTATACGGTTTGATCATTTTCCTGGGCACGAACTCTTCCAGATTGGTGACCGCCCAGCCCCAGACACAGTCAGCCTGAGGATTATTCTTTTCCGCCAGGATGCGTGCCCCCAGCTCACCTGTTGACAGGCGAATTGCCTGGATGTCCAGATCAGGAAGTTCCTCTTTGGCCTGTTTGATGTATTCAACAACTTCTTCGTTTTCAAGAGATGTATAGACAACTACAGTCTCTTTGGCCATGATCGGCCCGGCAAGACAACTCAGAGCAGCAAGAGTCAAAATAAAAAAAGTACTGATCCTTTTCATACAACGTCCTCCTTTTAAATGTTGGCATCCATAAACAGGTGGTGGTAACGAAGCTAAAAATATCAGGGCTTTTTTAAAACGTCAGTGACGACTACGATGCAGCTGGAAAAGCAGATGGCATGGCCCTGAATGAACATTCCGGAAGACAGATGTATTGTGACAATTGCCTTCTTTAACAACAGAAAGATAGAAGTTATTCAATAGATTTGCAACTAAAGATTACAGCTTTTTCAGGCCTGGGCTGAAAGGAATAATCGAGGCGGTGACAGAATACACCAGGGCATACGTTGGCCGGTTGAACCGGAAAAAGGAAATAAAAAAGGATTCAGCCTAAAAGGGCTGAATCCTTGATATTGCCTGGTGGGCCATGTAGGATTCGAACCTACGACCAATTGATTAAGAGTCAACTGCTCTGCCAGCTGAGCTAATGGCCCATACTTTTGAAAGCGGTCTTTATGTAGCACAGGTTCTGTGCAGCGTCAAGAGCGCCTTCTGTTTTTATCTCTATTATCTGTAATAAAGGCTTGGGCTGCCCATGGTTTGCATGACCTGGTACAGGTTTCTGCGAAAATCGCGGCGGTCCCATATGCCCTGAATATGGCCTCTGGTCAATGCTTTTCTTGATTTCTGGTAGTCCGGCGGGATATCTGTTCCTGTTGTTTCCCGGATGACCCGCGGACCGGCAAATCCTATCCGGCAGGAGCGGACGGCAAACTGGTAGGGTGAGCATCCAAGGAATGAGGCCACAGGTCCGGCATAGGAGTTGTTGTCGTATACAACAATGTAAAGGCCGCCAGCGTCGATATATTCACGTACTGCCATGGTGCATTTGGGCATCTGGATAACGCCCAGGGTACCTTCCTGGATGCGGATGCCTCCTGTTGTATGCACATAGGCCAGCAGAGGGCGTTTCTTTCGTTTGGCAATCTCACAGGCCTGAACGAATTTTTCCCCTTCTGCAGAGCCCACGGTGCCGTTTCGGAAGTCTGAGTAGAGCATGGTCACAACAAGGTGAATATCCTGCACCTTTGCGTGGAAGGTCATGTTGGCGGTGCCCATGCCGGTTTTAGAGCGGGCAAGTCGAAGGCGTTCATCAAAACCTTCGTAATTCAGCGGGTTACGGGAGAAGAACTCGTTGTTGAATATCTTGATGGAACCGGGATCAAAAACATTTTTCAGGTACCATTGATACTCAAGGGGAAAATGATGTCCGCAATTTTCACAAACCCCGCAGAATTCCCCGTAAAGATCGGGTATCCACATATCCTGACAGCCATTTTTTTCAGCATTGGGGCAGGTGATGGTTCGGTCTTCATTGGCAAGGGGGCTTGTGTAGGTGTCTGTCAGTTCAAGTGGGTCTGCTTCGGTGGATTCCACAACCTGGGGAGCAGTAATGGCAAGAGGTTTGCTCGGGGTTTTTCTGGTCTTCCTGCCAAACATTTTTGTGTACGCATTGACAAAAGGAGCGGTGAGGCGTTTTATGACAACCGCGCCCTCGCCCGACATCTCTTTAATGATTTTCTGCGTCTGTTTTTTCTGGTTTTTCAACACATCGTAGCGGAATGTATACCAGATTTTTTCCGCAGTTGAATAGAGGGCCTTGAACATATTTTCAGCAGGCATGGTGTGGCCGCCAAATCCGTCCATGGCCATTCCCCGGTACTTCCTGGAGCGCTGGGCCAGCAGTCTCTGGGTTTCTCTGGGATTAAGATCCCAGGGGATGTCAATCTGGGGAGCTTCTTCCGGGTTTTCTGCTTTTTTCATTTTTACTTCATAGGCTCTAAAACCCCGGACACTCTTTGTGCGAAGCACTACTTCATCGGTGGCCCTGATGATTTCAGAGCGTATTCGGCTGAAAAAATGAAAATCGTCTGATTTTGCGCCAAGTTGTGGCTCCTTGATGATTCGATCAATGGTGCCGAGGCGCAGGTTGTCCGCTGCTGTGATGTTGAGTTGATGGGCACATTTTTCAACCAGTTCGGGAGGTACTTTTCTGCCCTCTTTGACCCGGCCTTCAATGGCCGCCGCACCCTCCGGAGAAATTACAGAGTAATACCCGTGGGAAAACATTATACGAAAATCACTGAGCCCCACAGCTTCAGCGCCGCCTGACCCTCCTTCCGAAATAACCGAAATCATCGGCACCCGCAGCTTGGTCATGGTGTAGAGATTTCGGGCAATCTGCTGGGCAGCACCGGGATATTCTTCAACAGGATAAGACCCGGGCGTAAAGATATAAAAATGGATGGGGATACCTTCAGTCTCGGCCACCTGCATGTACCGCATGGCCTTTTCATTACCCCAGGGTTTGCACGATCCTCCGTTTCTGAATTCTTCACCATGGCCCACTTCCTGGCCGATAATCATGACCGGTGAGGTGTAGGGTTTTTTCTTGATTCGCCGGACAATATTAGCCTTGGCAACCACCATGGCAGGGTCGATGTTGAATTCGCCCTCGCCGCCAAGCTCTGTATATTCCTCGTAGACATTTTCCAGAATATCCTTTAAGGAAAAACGCAGCGGTGAGCGGACAATCCGCACCCTCTCCATGGCTGTCAGGCCCTCTTCACACCGTTCTTCTAAAAAACGGATGGAGTCATCAAGTTGTGCAATTCGTTTTTTGAAGTCATCCTGCTCCACATCAAAAACAGAATTTTTAAGTTCTTCTGCTTCATCACGAAAATTTGCCAGGTTGCCCCAGCTGTCAGTATCTTTTATGTGGATCAGGTAGCCGATTCGCTCGTCAACATCCTGAAGTTTTTTAATTAAATCATTCATAATATATTGAGTCGGCGTTATCGTCAGAAGACCGACGGGTGTTTATATTCTCTTGTTGTACGGGCCGGAATTTAGAACGTCAACAGCCGGTCCAGATTGTCACGAAGGTAGTCAAGGTTGGTGACTATTGGCCCTCCGGAGCTGTCTTTACCTTCAATGATGCTGTTTTTGATAAACTCCAGAGCCCTCTGTTTAGCCTCGTTCATATCCTGGCCCCAGACCAGTGCCAGTGCGAGATTAGGGTCATATTCGCTGGGAATGGGATAGGCACGGTCAGTGGGAACATGTGAATAGACCACTGACCAGTCATAACGGGGCAGGTCAAAGCGGGTGATCGAGCCGATCCACGGCGCAAAGTCACGCTGGGTGTTTTCGGCAACAATGCGCAACTCTATACTAGCGCCTTTAAATTCAACGTCAGACTGCTCGTAACCCATGGGGTCACCCAGGGCAAGGCGTATCTGTTCCCTCAGCAGGTTTGGGTGTTTTCCGTGTAAATAACTGATTCTGGCGGAGACATCATTTTCGACCTGGATACGGGTGTTGACTTCCAGCAGATATGGTTTGCCGCTGCGGCTGACAATCCATTCCCAGGTGCCAACGTTGTCATATTTGACATGGTTGGCAAGTTTTAATGAGTATTCGACAATGTTGTCCAGAACCTTACCGGCATCAAAATCATAATCAAAGCATGAGGTGTGAAAGCCGGGTGCGGCTTCGATTCGTTTCTGGCGGCCGGTGGACTGGATTGTGCAGTTTCTTGAACTGAAATGAATCCGTTCGTTGTGGCGGGAACAGACAAGCTGGACCTCCAGATGGTTGAAGTCACGCAACCGCTGCTCGATGAGAACACCGCCATCGCCGAACTGTCGCTTGGCGTAATTCTGCACCTGCCGGTACACGCGACGAAACTGTTCTATGCGGGTAACTTCTTCAATACCCATCCCTCCGCCCCCGGCAGCTGCCTTGATGAGTACGGCGGGTAGCGGTTCGTTCTCGTCTTCCTGGACATCAAAAATATGCTGAGCAATCTCTTCGGCTTCCATCTCATTATAGATGGGCGCTGAAGTTCCGGGGATTGTGGGGATGCCAAGTTTGTTGGCAACACGTTTAGTGTTTATTTTATCACCCAGATCCCGGATAACATCCCAGCTGGGACCGATAAAAATCAGAGGCCGGTCACGGATGGT